>JAGYMR010000137.1 GCA_018400515.1 Tangfeifania sp. | reverse complement strand
ACATTGGTTATTTTATTGTATTCCACCAAAAAATCATTTCCCTCCAGCCGCATGGCGGAGGAGGATGAATTCCGGAAACAATTGTGGGTAATGCGGTTGCCGCATCCTTCGAGGTAAACCGCCGGTTGATAGGTCCGTTTAAACAGCGAAAAATTCTCCACCACGGTATTTTCCACAAAATGGTTGCCCGGGGTCAGGGTTTTCCGGTCGCCCCCGGCGATCCACATTCCGCTGCACCCCAGATCCCTGAGCAGGCAACCGGCAACTCCATGGCCTTCTCCCCCATCAATGTGAATGCCGTCGGCGCCCATTCGCAGCAGCCGGCAGTCCGCGATCCGGCAGTCCGCTCCTCCGCTGATCCGGATGCCGTTTCCCCTGCTTTCCCGGAATGTCAGTCCTTCAAGGGTCAGGTGGGAACAATCCTTCATTTCGATCATCCAGGGATCGTTGAAAAGGGAAAGGGTCACTTCGGCCGACGATGGAACGATACCTTCAGGGGGATACCAGTAAAGGAAACCATCGTTCCGGTCAAGGTACCATTCTCCCGGCGTATCCAGTTCACAGAACAGGTTCAGTCCGAAAAAACGCAAACTGTCCCGGTAGCCGTAATGGTGATAAGGTTCTTCAATAAATAGGGTCTTTGCCAGGGTATCGATCTTTTCGACCGTTTGGTACTGTTCACTCCAGTCCCAATACCAATACCCTCCCAGCCGGGGGTCTTTCTCTTCCGCCCAGCGGTTCAGCCGCTCATCGATGTACTCAAACACCCCTTCAACGGTCCCATGCTTCTGAGTATAGGCCGGGGGCAATTCGGTTTCTCCTTTCGCCTTCCCGGCAATAATGAAGCCCTCGTCGGGCCACCGGGCCAGGGACTGCAATTGCCCGTTACAGAAAAGTTCGGGACGTTTCCCGATCGCGATGGGATCGCCAAAATCCCTGATCCCCGCTGTTTCCAGGGGAACAACAAAAACATTTCCCCGCGCCTTTGGATCAAGCCGCTTCAATTTTTCCGGATCTTTTACCAGCTGCCAGCTTTCCAGCGGCCGGCCCCCGGTAAAAACAGGTTCCTCCCCTTCCATCGCCTGGTACACCACTGGAGCTTCCCGTGTTCCGGAATCCTCAGATGTAAATACCACCGGCTCCTCCCAGTAATACAATCCCCCTTTGATGATTACTGCCACCGGAACGGCAGGCTTTTCTTCCCGCAGCTTCCGGACGGCTTCCTTTGCTCTTCCAAGGGTTAAAAAAGGTTGATCCGCCGTTCCTTCCGACTGATCTGAACCATCCGGAGATATATAAATGGTATTTTTGCCGGTGCAGGCACCCAAAAGCAAAAAAGCAGCGACCAGGAATAAAAAATTTCGTTTCATGGTGTTCAACAGTTTTAGAAACTCCGGGTTTCTCCCGAAAACTTCAGGGGAAAGCACCCGAATTATGTTCAAACGTTGGCAGGAAATTAATGGCCTTGTTCGCCCGATTCCGGCAGCGTTGATTTTTCGGATTCATTACAATGAACTAAGTTAAGAAAAATATAGCTTGCTTACCCAAAAGCAGCCGTAAAAAGGAGTCCGGCAGATGTTCTGCAAAATCATTTGAATCAATATTTTTTACCATGGCGATCTCCGCCGAATTCCCGGAACCTTTAATGGAAATTTTCCCGGAGCTCCCTTAAAGGTCAGAAATCGGGCATGTCTGACAAACACCCAAGGAGATGTATAAATGGCTCACCGGCATTTTTCCCGCGTGCATCCGCCAACGAATGGCTAATCCTTACCGGCAAATTATTAAAATCGTAGACGATTAAATATTTTTTCCTTTAGCCGGGTTGGGCAGAAAGAAAATGTGTCTTATATTTGATTTTCAGTGGAACACGTTGACGGTTAAGATTTTTTTACCGCAGCAGTCCTTCCATAATAAAATGCAGCCACTTTTATAAACCAAAATCATCTGACATGCTTCAATTCGTTCAACGATCATTCCTGTGGGGGATTTTAATAGTTGTTCTTTCCGGATTATCCGGATGCCGGGAAACAAAAAAAGAACTAAAGATCATTCCAAAACCTGTCACTCAAAAAATCCTGAAAGGGAAGTTCATACTGGGACCGGGAACCCGGATCATTCCTGAGAGCAATGATCTCAGGCAAAGTGCCGGGTACCTGCAGAATTTTATCCGGGAAAAATACGGCATTCAGACCAAAACCGCAGAAAAAAAGCCTGCCGGCGATTATATCCGGTTATTCATTACCGACACGATCAGTCATACGGAAGGGTATGTGCTTCAGGTAAGGGACAAAGGCGTTGAGATAACCGGCTCCACCCCTGCAGGGGTATTTTACGGGATCCAGACGTTTCTTCAGATGCTGGACCCTCAAGCAGGCAATAAAGAACAAATAGCCGTTCAGGCAGCAAAGATCTATGACCACCCCCGGTTTGAGTGGCGCGGACAACACCTGGATGTCGGCCGTCACTTCTTTTCGGTTGGTTTTATCAAAAACCTGCTGGACGTGATGGCCATGCACAAACTGAACACTTTTCACTGGCATTTGACCGAGGACCAGGGCTGGCGCATAGAGATCAAGCAGTATCCTGAACTAACGGAGACCGGGGCCTGGCGGGACAGCACCCTTCGGGGCCAAAAATCAGTTTACCCCCCTGGTTACAACACAGAACGGTATGGAGGATACTACACCCAGAAGGAGATAAAGGAGGTGGTTCAATACGCCAAAGAGAGAAATATTACGGTTGTACCCGAAATCGAGATGCCCGGGCACTGCCTGGCGGCACTTGCTGCTTATCCTGAATATAGCTGCACGGGCGGTCCGTTTGAGGTGGCCACGGAATGGGGCGTGTTCGAAGATGTCTTTTGTGCCGGAAAAGAGGAAACATTTACCTTCCTGCAGAATATTCTTGACGAAGTCATCCAGCTGTTCCCGGGAGAATACATCCATATCGGAGGCGATGAAGTCCCGAAAGCCCGCTGGAGCAACTGTAAGGATTGTCAGCGCCGGATCCGGGAGGAAGGCCTGGAAGATGAAGCAGAACTCCAAAGTTATTTTATCAAACGCATTGAAAAATACCTTCACCGTAAAAATAAAAAACTCATCGGGTGGGATGAAATCCTGGAAGGAGGTCTGCCTGAAAGGGCTGTGGTCATGTCCTGGAGAGGCATGGAAGGCGGAATTGAAGCGGCCGGGGCCCATCATCCCACCATCATGACTCCCTGGACCCCCTGTTATTTTTATGTATACCAGGGGAAATACCGTGAACCGGTGGCCGGAGGGGATTGTACCCTCCTGAGCAATGTATATCACTTTGATCCTGTACCGGGAGAGTTAAGTGAAGCGGAAGCAAAATATATTCTGGGCGGACAGGGATGTGCGTGGACCGAATACATGCCGGACCGGGAGGTTGCAGAATACATGATCTTCCCCCGGTTATCGGCCTTGTCTGAGGTGCTCTGGTCACCAAAATCACGGATGGACTGGCAGGATTTTCTTTTCAGAATGGATGCCCAATACCTCCGGATGGATTATTTTGACATCAATTACCGCGTGGACTACCCGGCAAATTATGGGTTCATCAACCGTACGACCAATGATACGGTCCGGATAAAACTGGATAATGTTATTCATGACAGTGAGATCCGTTATACTACCGACGGAAGTGAGCCCACAAAATCCTCCCCCCGCTACACAGAACCTTTCACACTTGCCCTTTCTGAGGAGCGTCCCGTGACACTTAAATCCAGGACTTTCATGCCCAACGGCCGGAAAAGTGCGGTGCATAAAGGACGGTTTGAAAAACTGAAATGGCTGGACCCGGTGTCACCCCCTGCTCCTGAGGCCGGTCTCCGTTACCAATATTTTGATAAGAAGGTGCTGGCCATGGATCAGATCAAGGGAGAACCTGACAGGACCGGCGTAACGGAAGCTGTAACGTTTCCCGGAAATACGGCCAGCGAATTCATGGCCATGATCTTTGAAGGATACATCCGGGTGCCTGAAAAAGCCGTCTACGAATTTCAGGTGCACTCCTCCAAGGGAAAAGCCCTGCTTTTCATCGACCAGATGAAGGTGGTGGATAATACAGCGGCCTTAAAACGTTATTACCAGAAAACAGGGAAAATTGCCCTGAATCCGGGATACCACCCGTTTAAAATTAAATTTTTCACCATGAATGACCGGAAAAAACTGCGCCTCGCCTGTACCTATAACGGGAAAGAACTTGAAGAGGTACCTGCGTCCTGGTTTTTTCACTGAAGAGCAGGCAACAACGGTCGATCATTCCCCGTTATCGAGGCTCAGAAAAAGAATCACAGGGAGCCCGGTTGAATGAGACCAATAAAATGATTTAACTATGAATAGAACCGCATTGGCCATTTTTGCCCATCCCGATGATGTGGAACTGATGTGTGCCGGGACTTTGTCGCTATTAAAGCAGAAAGGCTGGGAAATTCACATTGCCACTATGACGCCGGGGGATAAAGGCTCTGCAGAACATACCCGGAAGGAGATTAGCGCCATCCGTAAAGCAGAAGCTGAAAAATCGGCGGCCCTCCTGGGCGCCTCCTATCACTGCCTGGAGTTTGAAGACATATATATTTTATACAACCGGGAGACGATTAACCAAACCAGCAATCTGGTAAGAAAGGTGCAACCCTCCCTGATTTTTACAGCAAGTCCTGCCGACTACATGGTGGATCATGAAATGACCAGCGTGATTGTACAAACCGCCTGTTTTTGCTGCGGAATAAAAAATATGGAACTGGAGGAAGAACCTTTTGAGCCGGTACCTCACCTGTACTACAGCGATGCCATGGAAGGGAAAGACAGGTTGGGCGCTCCGGTGGAACCAACCCTCAGGGTCGATATATCGGGAACGATGGCGGTCAAGGAGAAAATGCTGGCCTGCCATGAAAGCCAGCGAAACTGGTTGCTCAGACACCATAAAATGGATGAATACATCCTCTCGATGAAACGATTTGCAGCAACCCGGGGAGCAGCGATCAACACCACCTATGCGGAGGGCTTCCGGCAACATCTGGGACACGGATATCCCCAGGATAATCTGCTTAAGGAGATTCTCGGACCACGGGCTGTTGAAAAATAGTATAAAACGAGCATGTAAAACATCCACACCCAAGAGGATGATTAAAAAGCATGCGAGTTCCATACTATACCTTTGATAATAAACAATTTTAATAGTAAACAAAAAAATATGACACGTAAATTAAGCATGCTTGCGCCGGACTGGTGGGATTTCACCACACTGGACGATGCGCTGTTAAATGATGCCGCCCGGCTGACGCCGGAACAGATGGCCGGGCTGTCCAGGGAGGGATTCCAGGTGGTATTTTACGACACCCTGGAGGATTTTTACCTGGCAGAGGCGCTGGAATATATCTCCGCCTGGAGGCAGGCGACGGAAAATGAGCCGGCGGGAATTTGCGGCCCCATTGGACCCACCGAGCAGCTCCCCCTGGTGGCCCGCCTGGTAAATGAACTCCGGCTGGATCTGAGGAATGCCCATTTCTGGGGGATGGATGAATGGGTGGTTAACGGCAGGGAGATGCCCCCGGACCATCCACTCTCCTTTGAAAAGGCAGACAGGGAGCTATGCTTTGACAGGATCGACCCGGCACTCCGAATGCCCGAATCCAACCTCCATTTCCCGAAGGCAGACACGCGGGAGTACATAAAAAGCTGGAACAGCGGCATTCGCTGCACTGTGATGCAGGGCGGACAGGGCGACATCAAACACTGGGCGTTTAATGATCCCGTAAAAAGGGAAGGCAACTATAAAGAAGCTCCGCCCACACCGGAAGAGTTCAGAAAAAAAACAACACGGGTGGTGGAACTTCACCCCGCCACCTGCATGCAGAATGCCCGGACAAGTGGGGGGGGCGTGGTGACCAACATCCCCAGGAAGGCCATTACTGTCGGTCCTGTGGAGACTTGGAAGGCAGAGAAAGTATCGATCTGGCATGCAGGCAACCATGACAATGCTTTCGGGCAGCGGCTGACCGCCCTGATGGTCGGGAAAAAGATCGTGGATTCGGCCGTTCCCATGTCCCTGTTGGCAGACCATCCCAATGTGCAATTTAATTACTTCAGAGGAGGGCTGGGATCCTGCGCAACAGAAATGCACTGATGCTGGTGGATGCTCATTTTATTCCTGCCAGGCGAATTACGGAGGCGGGGCCCTGATGATGGAGCCCCTCTTCGAGTTGTATTTCAGTCTCAGCAATATTCAGCTCCGTAAAGGTTCCGAAATCGGCTCTGAGTTCCTCTTCCGAAAAAAGCATTTGCACATTCCGGGGGCCTCCGGTGGAATTCAGGATCTGTTTTTTTGAGAATCCCTCCAGAATAAGGGCTCCTCCCGGTTTAAGAAATGTGGCCAGTTTTTGATGGGAACTCCTTCGGAAAGCCGGGTGCATATGGGCATAAATGAGGACAATGCAATCGAAACTTTCCGGCCTGAAGACCGCATTTTCGTAATCTGTTGTCAGGTAATGGAGCCGTACCCCCCTTAAAAGTGCCAGGTTTTCCGCCTTTTTGCGTGCTTCGGTACTGGAATCGAAAGCCGTTACGTCCCACCCCTTTTCCGCGGCATAAACCGCATTGCGGCCTTCTCCTTCGGCAGGAAAAAGAATCTTCCCGGGAACCAGGTTTTTCAATTGCTCCCGGAAGAAAAGGTTGGGTTCGGTCCCGTATACATAGCTCTCCGTGGCATAGCGGTCATTCCAGAATTCACTCATTGCTTTTCCTTTACCGGTTAAACAAAAAAACAGACCAGGGGTTCATGGTGCCTCCCGGAAACAGACAAGCGTTGGTTAGTGTGGCATTAGCACCGGTGGCATTGGATTCAAAAAGGTGGGCACATTATATTCCGGGTGCCATGTCAAAACCGGTGAATACTGTGAAAATCCGGAAGAAGACCACGAGTGGTCTTCCCGGTCATTCACTGAGGTCAAACGAAACGGTCAGTTTGGATCCTGAGTTGACGCTGCACTTCGACTTCAATCGAATGGTCAATGCATTTCCGGTTTGATTCACGGATTCCACCGGTTGCTCAACCCCGTCAAGCATCACCGAAAGGTTATCCGCCCTTTTCTGATCCGGCGTTTCAAGGAAAAGCCGGGAAAGCTGAACCGAGCCATACTTCACATGGATTGCGGAAATTTGCCCGGCATCACGCTGTTTTTGCGTAAACAATCCCCAAC
>JAGYMR010000136.1 GCA_018400515.1 Tangfeifania sp. | reverse complement strand
ATTCCATTATTAAACGAGGAACAGCTGGTGGACCAGCTGTTGGAAGAAATTACGGAGGCCCTGCAACAGACAGGAGAAGCATCTGAAGTGATCTGTGTGGACGACGGGAGTACCGATGCCACCCTTGAAAAACTCCTGAAATTCAAGAAAAAACATGCGGGGACAAAAATCCTCTCCCTTTCGCGGAATTTTGGCTTGCAGGCCGCACTCACCGCCGGGATCAACTACGCAAATGGAGAATATGTGGTGATGATGGACGGCGACTTTCAGGACCCCCCCGACCTGGTGCCGGTGCTTTTTGAAAAAATTAAAGCCACCGGCGCCGATATTGTCTCAGCCGTCCGGGAATCCCGCCATGAAAAATTCTCAAAAAAAATCTACATCAATATTTTTCACCGGATATTTGACCAGCTCACCGGAGGTCAGCAAGTAGCCCAAACGGGTAACTTCTGCATTATCAACAAAAAAGCCCATGAAGCCATTCTTAAGTTCTCGGAAAGGAACCGCTACATGCCTGGCATCCGGAATTTTATCGGATTTAAACACGAATTTATCTTGTATGAGCGGCCCAACCGCCTGAAAGGGGTTCCGAAAATGAGCCGGCGCAAACTTTTTTCACTGGCCGCCGATGCCATCTACTCCTTTTCCAAATGGCCCATAAAAGCTTGTTTGTACCTCGGAATGCTCGGGATACTGATATTTTTAGCCGCTATCATCTATACCATCGCTTCCAAAATCCTGGGACTCGCCCCCATTGGTTGGTCCTCCATGTTTCTGGCCATCAGTTTTTTCGGATCTGTCCAGCTCACTTTTCTTGGACTGATCGGGGAATATGTCTACCGGATTTTTAAAGAAGTCCAAAACCGGCCCCTCTATTTCGTCCGGCAATATTATGAGTGAACCTTTTCCCATATGGACTGCGAAAAATGGCTTTTGGCTCCTGCTGTTGCTGGTGGCCGCAGGGTTGGCTTTCCTGGCTCCCAGGGCAGCAGTGAATGTGGACGAGCAACTGCACTATCCCCATGCCCAAAAAGTGGTGAACTGGTATCTGACAGGGGGAAAGGACGATGCTTGCCTGAATACCCCCCATAGCAACCTGAAATATTACGGCCAGTCACCCGACAACTTCACCGCCCTGATAAACCGGATTTTTCATGTAAAAAAACCCTTTTTAGTGCGGCATTGCACCGGAGCACTCTTTTTCTGGCTGCTCCTGCTTTTTGCCGGGCTGCTGTCCCGGAGAATCACCAACTCCTGGATCACTGCCATCGTTACCGTTCTTGCCCTGATATTCATGCCCCGGCTTGCCGGACAGGCATTTGGAAACCTCAAAGACATTCCCTTTGCGGCCGGATACATGGCCGGCCTGTTAATGATCATTCAGTTTTTAAAAGAACTTCCCACACCCCGCTGGAAAACGGCCCTGCTGCTCGGCGCAGCCATCGCGTTTTCCGTCTCCGTGAGGGCCGGGGGATTTATCCTCTTTGCCTATCTCGGACTGGGACTGGCGGGATTATTTGTCCTGAAGCCTTTTTACCTAAAACAAATAGTTTCAACTAAACCCGTTTTTGTAAGGCTCCTGGGCCAGGGAGCAGCAATTCTTTTCATTGGCTATTTTGCCGGATTGTTGTTCTGGCCCTTTGCCTTGCAAAACGTCCTGGAACATCCCCTGGAAAGCCTCCGGGTAATGGAGCACTACAAGGTGAGTATCCGCCAGCTGTTTGAAGGTCAAATGCTATGGAGTACCGGGCTGCCCTGGTATTACCTGCCCCGTTGGCTCCTCATCTCAACACCCGTTTTTATCCTGACGGGAGGGCTCCTTTTCATCACCTTCTTTCTCCGGGATCTGTTTTCCAACTCCGGCGGAAAACCGCAACTGTTTTATGAAGGTCTGACATTATTTGCATTTGCATTCCCTTTTCTATACGTGATTGCCATTGAAGCCAACCTATACAGCGGTGTCCGGCAAATGCTCTTTATCTTCCCTCCCCTGGCAATCATTGCCGTGCAAGGGACCTCCCGGTTCCTGCGGTGGATGATCAGAAAAAACAGACCGGCGGCATGGGCATGCTCCGCCCTGTTGTCCCTGCTGCTGATCGCCCCGCTAAAACACCAGGCAACCACTTTCCCGACCGACTATGTCTATTTCAATCCGCTGGCCGGGGGAAACCAAAAAGCCTGGAGCAATTTCGAATACGATTACTATTTCCACGGGGTCAAAGAGGCAGCCGAAGATGCGATTGAACTGGCGGAAGGGAAAAAGGTAAAGCTTGCCATGAACAGCAACCTCTCCAATTATTTCGAGGATCATTCCAACATCCGCTACTGCTACACGCGCTTCCTGGAAAGAAGTTCCTGTGACTGGGACATTGGTGTGTTCGGAATAAATTACATCCACCCCCATTTACTTAAAAATGATCACTGGAAACCTGCCGAAACCATAAAAACCTATTACCACAAAGGGAATCCCGTGGCTGTCCTTGTAAAAAGAACCGATAAATCCGGTTTTTATGGGATTTCTGAAATAAAAACCGGAAATTTGAAGGCGGGAATCGCACTACTGGAAAAAAGAATAGAAAAAGATCCGGAAAATGTATGGCTCTATGTATATATGGGCAAAGCAATGCTGGCTCTGGGCGAAAAGGCACGTTTTGAACATTATCTGGAACAAGGGAAAAAGATCCATCCCTTTTTTGAGCCCTTTTTTTTACTGGAGGCAGCCCGTCTTTCTGATGAGGGGAAATACACTCAATCGCTGGAGAAACTGCAGAGACTTTTCGAAATCAACCCCCGTTACCTGCCTGCCAAAGAACTTTATGCCGACGTTAAGGCAAAAATAAATTAAAATTGTATTTTTAAAATTTAAAAACAAAACGAACATGAAGACATTAAAAAAACGGACAACAGCATTCATTGCCGCAATGATGAGTTTCCCTTTCCTTTTAATGGCACAGGATGAAGGAACTTTTATCGATGACATGGGTGCCCAGGACAGTTCCTACATGGAGAATGACCTGCTGGCTGAAGGCGCTCAGAGCTCGGGATCGGGAACAACGACCATCATAATCATTGTCGTGGCAGTCATCGTAATCGCTGCCGTGTTCTTTTTACTGAAAAAGAAGAAAAAGCAGTAAGATCGCCGGGAGGCAAACATTCCGGGCGGAGAACCGACGCGATTTTTTCAGAAATCCATCTGTAACCATGATGCAGGTGGATTTCTTTTTCCCGGGACCGGTCCGTCGGAAAGGGCTGCCCCGGATACACCGGGTCAAACAATGCATTCCTGAAAAAAAAGTTAATTAAAACAGATTCAGGGCGACAAATGTTCGATGTAATAAGCGTATTGATTTTCCATGTCCTCCCAGGATTCACCAAAAATCCGCCCGAAATCTGAGATAAAAACCTCTTTGCCCGAAGTAAAAAGGCGGTTGACTTTTTCAATCCCGTATTGCCTGACAAGAAAGGCCGTAAAGACACCGGCGTTGGGATAGTATACCTCATCGGGCCGTTCAGTTTGCAAGAGCAGTTCATCCGGTGTCATGATCTTTTCCGGTTCATTTTCCCGGTAACTCACAACAATGGCACGGATGTCATATTTAGCATAGCTCCCGTCCAGCCAGTTTGCATAACCCTCACTCATCAGTTTGGTACCAGGATAGCCCAGTGTTTGATGGGAGATTACATGGACCAGCTCATGGGCCCCCAAAAAGGGATTTTCCACCCCATAAGGATCGGTATATTCCCGTCCGGCGTGGAAAAAGGAAAAATAGAAGGTATTGAATTTGGGAATGGAGTGTCCGCCACCACCGGTTCCGATGTGCGTTACAGCTTCATCCTGATTGTGGAGGTAGATCAGAACCTTCTCCGAAAATTCCCGTTGAATGCTGTCCTGGATGGCCCGGTAATAAAGCATTTGGTTATTCAGGATAAAAGCAGCCTCACCGGGGGTGGGGGAAGGATGTTCCGAGAACCCGGGTTCCCGGTAATGCAGCACAATACGATCGCTTTCCCTGATTTTCCACTGATCCTGAGGGTCAGGTTTCGCAAAGAATTCAGTGCAGCCGGCCATCCCAAAAAAAAGGAATATCAGACCATATTTTTCCAACAACCTGTTCATAACGCTACGGCAATTTGAATACAAAAATGGCGATCCAGTTTATGGTGAAGCATCCCTTCGGTCCCGAAATCCGGTTCCCTGGAAGCAAACCCCACCAGATCATTTTTTTCGACCCCGAGAGAAACCCTTTTATAATTTAAAAGAATGCGAAAAAGGGTCTGATAAAAGAAGGAGTGATAAGGGCTTTCAAAAAAAAGCTGACCGTCTGGATTGCGTTTTTGAAGGAGTCCGTAATTCAGGAAGGGCAAATAAATGCGTGCATCAAATTCCCCGGAAATTTTCCAGTTTTTACTGATGCGATACCCCGATTGCAGCGACGGGCCGAGGTAAATGTTCCAGTCACGGGTTTCTTCAGAAGCACTGCCCTGGTAGGCCAAATGCCGATTCTCAAAAAAGAGGCCTGAAGTCATTCCGTGGCGGATCTCAAAAGCGCCTGTTTTTAATAAAGGCCATGTTAAGCGGTAATCCAGGTTCAAATTAAAATAACGGCTGCCGGCTTTTTGTACCAGGAGGTTCCGGCCCGTTCCGTTATCTGCCCCCATTGCCGCAGGCACGGTCGCCTGCCCGCTTAGAAGGTGGGTGGCCCGTTCATTCCTCTTTCGATAGCTGAGTCCTACCATGGCCGTCCGTGTTTTCAACACCGGGTAACCGGAGCGCATGGGCATGCCCGTTTTCTGCTGACTGTAGGACCGATAAAAAAACAACCCGGTTGAAATCTGAAAACGGGAGCTGTCTTCCGGAGATACCTGTGCAAGGGTCTTCCTCACCGGCAATAACAGAAGAATGAATAAAAACATCAACAGCAGGCCCCCCTTTCCCCTATGCTTGTTTGGTGTCATTAAAAAATCTTCTTTTTTTGGAAGTCTCAAAAATAAAAATTTCGGATTGTCTTCCTTTCCGGATTTTCATATTTTTTTGCGGAAATGCTATCAACACCAATTACCCCGGAATGATTCCCGGTATTGCCAGCACTTTAATAAGCCGTATAAAGATTTCCGGTAAGCATGAATGGAGTGGGCTGAAAATAGATCATCCTTCCCGGGGGAGGAGTCGACTTTCCGGGATTCTCCGGGCGGCTGCCGGGGAGACGGGAAAGAAGAAAAAAAGGCCAGGAAAAAATTTTGTTTTTTTCAGACCGCTTCTTTAAGTCAACCAAATTATTATTTTTGTGACTGATTGAAAAGAAAAGAGATGGAGAAAACTTTTGAAAAAACAGCTTACCGACTGCAATCAGTTAAAACCGGCAAAATATTTGATGATAACGGGTGGACCCTTACAGCTCCCGGCGAATCAAATCCGACCTTAATCCGCGCGAATTATAAAAAAATGCAACTCGAGGTTAAAGATGATACCTGGGGTTTGTATAAGTATGCCGACTGGCTGCCTGTGCGCCGGACCTTAAAAGGGTCTTCGGCTCCGATTACTTACAAAAGCAAAAACCTGGCGGCGGAACTTGGTCTGGAGAACCTGTGGATCACTTTCAGCGGTTATTGGCCCGAAAAGGGGGCAAAAATGTCCACCTGCAGTTTTAAAGAGACCGAGGCTTACTCGGTATGCGGAAGAATGAGACCTGACATGGATAAAGTTTTGGTGGTAGCTTCCGCGGGAAACACATCGCGTTCATTTGCCAAAGTATGCTCCGACAACAACATTCCTTTGCTCTTGTGCGTTCCGGAGGATAACCTGGATGTACTGTTTTTTGAAAAGCCACTTAACGACTGTGTGAAGCTGATTTGCAGCCGCTCCGGGAGCGACTACTTTGATGCCATTCATTTGTCCAACCTCGTAGCGGGTTTCGAGGGCTTCATTCCCGAAGGAGGTGCCAAAAACATTGCCCGCCGTGACGGAATGGGAACAACCGTGCTTTCGGCCGCCACCACCATTGGAAAAATTCCGGATTACTATTTCCAGGCCGTCGGAAGCGGTACCGGAGCCATTGCTGCCTGGGAGGCCAACCTCCGGCTAATTGCGGACGGCCGCTTCGGGACCCATAAAATGAAACTGATGGTTTCTCAGAATGCCCCTTTTACGCCGCTTTACGATTCGTGGAAAGCCGATTCCCGTGCCATCCTCCCCTTCGACAATGAAGTAGCCCGTCAACAAGTGCAAACCATTATGGCAAAAGTCCTCTCCAACCGGAAACCACCCTACCCCGTCGCCGGGGGCCTTTATGATGCCCTGAAAGACTCCGGGGGCGAAGTGCTGATTGCCACCAATGAACAACTAAAAGCGGCCTCGGATTTGTTCGAAAAAACCGAAGGAATTGATATACACCCCGCAGCGGGAGTGGCCGTGGCTTCCCTGATGGACGCCATACGCCTCGGAAAAGTAGATAAAAAGGCGGTTATTATGCTGAATATCACCGGAGGAGGTGAAAACAGGTTTAAAGCTGATAAAGAGCTTTTCTACCTGAAACCGGACATTGTTTTCGATATTAATCCCGAAGTTTCCGATGTTCAGACAAAAATCAATGAATTGTTTCAAAAATAAACCGGGATATTAAAAAACCTTTCCTGGAGAAGATGATCCACCCATTGTCACCTCTTTTTTAATTTCCACATAAATACCGATCATCATGGCAAAAAAAATGCAGCGCATACTTACCGGAATTTTCCTGATCATCATGGGGTTAACCGCATGCAGTCAGCACAAGGATTATTCCGATGTCCCCTGTCAGGCAGAAACCCCCCCCGCCTGGGAGGATCCCGCCGTTTTTGAGATCAACAAAGTAAAACCGCATGCGCATTTCATTCCCTGGGCTTCTGTTGCCCAGGCGCGCGCGAAAAATAAATGGAATTCACCCATGATCCGTTCACTCAACGGGACATGGAAATTTCATCTTGCCCAAAATCCCCCGGAACGTCCCTGCTGGTTTTTCAAAGATGATTTTGACACCCGCGAATGGGACGAAATAAAAGTCCCGGCCAACTGGGAGCTCGAAGGGTTTGATTATCCGATCTATGTCAATGTAACCTACCCCCATGCCAAAACTCCGCCTGAAATACAGGATCACTATAACCCGGTAGGTTCCTACAAACGGACGTTTGTTGTCCCCTCCGACTGGCAGGGCAAAGAGGTCATTCTTCATTTCGGAGCGGTCAGTTCGGCCATGAAAGTATGGGTAAACGAAGTATTTGTTGGTTACAGTGAGGACAGCAAAACTCCTG
>JAGYMR010000135.1 GCA_018400515.1 Tangfeifania sp. | reverse complement strand
ACATTTTTTTATAATCACAAAGAAAAATTATCCCAAATCAAAAAGCCAACCTAACCGAAAAACAGAAGCCGTTGCCTTTGACAGTTTCTTTTACTACTTTTGCAGGCTGAACAGAATAATGGAATATTGAGAACTGATTTTCTGACACATACGCTACAAAACGGCATCCGGCTCATTCACAAGCCTGTCGATTCAACAGTAGCCCACCTGGGGATCCTGATTAACACAGGATCCAGGGATGAAACTCCCGAAGAGCATGGCCTCGCCCATTTGATCGAACATTCGGTTTTTAAAGGAACCCGGAAGCGCAAAGCATTTCATATTTTAAGCCGCATCGAGGATGTCGGTGGCGAACTGAATGCTTACACCACCAAGGAAGAAACCACGCTCTTCTCTACCTTCCTGTCCGAATTTTACGAGCGGACAGCCGAATTGCTCAGCGACATCCTGTTTAACAGCATTTATCCGGAAAGGGAGTTGAAACGTGAAAAAGAGGTCATTCTCGAAGAGATCAATTCGTATAAAGATTCCCCGTCAGAACTTATTTTTGATGATTTTGAAGAGCTGGTATTCGACGGCCACCCCATTGCACGGAACATTCTGGGAGACCGCAGCAATCTGCTCCGGTTAAACCGGAAAGCCATCCTTCATTTTATTGAAAATAAATACCACACCGATCAGATGGTCATAAGTTCTGTGGGAAAAATTGACTTTCAGCGACTGGTGAAACTGGTGGAGAAATACTTTAACAATGCAGAACCAAAATGGAGGCAAAACGGACGGGAGCGCTTTCAAAACTATGTCCCCGGCTCCCGGATCATGAAAAAAGATACCTTTCAGGCACATTGTGTTTTGGGAAATATGGCTTATGATATGATGCATCCCGGGCGCATCACAATGGTTTTACTGAACAACATTATTGGCGGGCAGGCAATGAATTCGCGCCTGAACATGGCTTTGCGGGAGCGGAAAGGAATGGCCTATAACATTGAATCGGGGTACACGGCCTATTCCGATACCGGATTGTTCAATGTTTACTTTGGTACGGAACACGAAAACCTTGAAAAAGCAACCGCGCTGGTTTTAAAGGAATTTAAACTGCTCCGTGAAAAAAAACTCGGGACATTGCAATTGAGTAAAGCACAAAAGCAACTGATCGGGCAAATTGCCATCTCAACCGAAAACCACGAAGATCTGATGCTCACCATTGGAAAAAGCTACCTTTTCTTCCACAAAGTGGAATCCATGAGGGACATTTTTAAAAAAATTGAGGCCATAACGCCCTCGGATCTGCTGGAGGTCGCCAACGAGGTTCTGGACGAAAAACGCTTAAGCCGGTTGGTATACCTGTAGGGAACAACCGTGTTCCGCCTTTTATTAAAAAATCGGTTCATTATTTTCAGAAGGAATAAAAAAGGAGATGCTCAAAAAGCCGGACATAGAGAAATACATCTTAGCCATGACAGGGCCGGAAGATCCTGTTTTAAAAGCACTTGCCCGGGAGACCCACCTGAAGGTGCTGGGAGCCCGGATGCTTTCGGAACACCTCCAGGGACAAGTCCTTACAATGATCTCGAAGATATCAGCTCCTCAACGGATCCTGGAGCTGGGAACCTTCACGGGGTATTCCGCCATCTGTCTGGCCAAAGGACTTCCTGAAGGAGGCAGGCTTATCACCATTGAAAAGAATGACGAACTGGAGGCCATCGCCCGGAAGTATTTTCAAAGAGCAGGACTGGAACAAAAGATCGAACTACTGTTCGGAGCAGCCCTGGAGATCCTTACCGGCTTAAAAGGGACGTTTGACCTGGTTTTTCTGGATGCCGACAAACGGGAATATCCCGCCTATTACCGGGCGGTGTTCGATAAAGTAAAAAAGGGGGGGCTCATTCTTGCGGACAATACCCTCTGGAACGGAAAAGTAGTGGAGGAGCCCCCTGCCCGGGACCTGCAAGCCCGGGGAATCATGGAATTCAACAAAATGGTGAAAAACGATCCCCGCACCGAGCAGGTGATTCTTCCCCTGCGCGACGGAATGACCATCATCCGCAAAAAATAGAAAATTTCTCGCCTGAAACGCTTCCCCCCATTGGGAAACCAATTGCAGAAGACTATACGAATCCCGGTTATTTCATGGCTTCCTTCATCCCCTGGGTGGTCGTGTAGTATTTGGTGATCATGTTGGGCACTTCCCATTCCGGCAATTGACCTTCCACAAGGCACCGCAGGTACTTTTCGGTTACCTGCCCGAAATGGGCCTCATGCCCCACCTTATATTTATCCGGAATGTCAACCGCCCAGCGATCGTCTGTTAGTTTCTGGAGTTTTATACCAGGATACTTCTCCTGCAGGTCCTGGTTGATCGCTTTTTCGAGCTGTCCGGCAAATGCCTCAGGATCTTCCTCCAAGGTGGGCTCAATGTACAGTTTGGGTTGATATCCCTCTGCTTCCCCCTGTTGAATGATCAGGTTACACTTTGTTCCCCGCATAATGGAATAGTGGGTATCACCCGCACCTTCGGGGGCTTCATAATTCCAGATCACCGATACTTTGGCATGGATATCCCTGAGTTTATAGTTGATCTCCCCGTTGCTGTAAACTTTCAGAATATCCTCTTCCACATCCTTCTGAAGGTAATCCGGGTATTGTTCCATTCCGGTCACCCGCTCAAACATTTCGGGGGTCAGGTCGGTAGTCCAGCGATCCGCATCAACAATCTCGACATCCCCCTTTTTCAGGATTACCTCCGGGAAAGCTTCCCACTGAATCAGATCCACCAGGTGCGTAGTAACATCAACGATGCCTTCTCCCTGCTGATCCACATCAAAGAACCAGGCAGGCCGTTTCAGTGGACTGCCCGACACATATTTAAAAAAATGGTGGACGCTCTCCTTGGTAATGGCAGGCTTCTCCGCGGTACCCTGCTGAAGGGATCCGAACACCTCCGGTATTTTTGATAATTCCCGCTGGAGCATGGTCGTGATCTCATACCGTTCGGTCATGATGTCGTAAAGCAAAACCCCGTTTTCACCAGCCTTTTGAAAAGCTTTCTCCAGCTCCGGAAACCCTTCGGGAGAAATCACCATCGGTTTATCTGCCAGCACATTGATCCCGGCTTCCACCGCCTTCAGGATGTATTCGGTTTTTTTGGCATTGTTTCCTGATATAACAACTACATTGCCGGGCTTCTCCGACACCATCTTTTCCAGAAAATCCGGACCTGTATAAACAACACTTTCCCAGGAAGTGGGATTCTCCTCCCGCGAATTAAAACTTTCAATCCGCGCAAGATGGTCTTTTACATCCGGTCCTTCAGGGGCAAAAATATGCACCACCGGATCGACCTGTTCATACATGGTCTTTTGAACCAGGGCAGCGTGAAAATGCCCGGGGTCGAGGGTCATCAGTTTTACTTCATTTTCGGCTCCTGTAAACATATTTTCCTTTTCTTTGGGCCCGGCCTGTTTCCCGCCACCACTGCAGGCTGCAAAAACAAACGCAAAGCCAATGGCAATCATTGATTTTTTTTTCATTAAAATAAAATTAAGAATTTTCCGTGTACGCACACAAAAATACAATTTTATTCGGTTTTTCAGGAAAAGAAAACCCGGCAGTTTGTCCGCCGGGTCAGATCAGGCTTATTTCTAAATCCGAATGTAGTTGGTTCCGTAGGGATAGCGCTGAGGCCGGCTCAGCATGGAGTTAGCCTGGTCATTATCGATGAACCGCTCGGCATCGGGATTCCATTTAAGAACCCCGGGGATCTTCATGGCAATATGGCTGATAAGGCAAACGGTACATGCCCGGTGGCCGATCTCCACCGGGGATATGGGCTGCTTGCGCGACTGCACGCAATCGAGCCAGTTTCCATGTTGTTCATCGCTTTTATAGAGATGAATCTCATTCTCCCCAATTTCGGACTCAAGGATTTTGCGGTCGCTGGCATCAAGAGCTTTGGTGCTTCCTTCGGGAACCGGGTCGCTGGCGGTAACGCGGTAAGCTCCGCGGGTAACAAAAACCCAGCCTTTATCCCCGCTATAGCGGATTCCATTAGGGAAGCCTCCGCTTGTGTAGACGGTAATCCCGTTTTCGTATTCCTGCTTCACCATAAAATCGCCATGGACATTCCAATCTCCCGATTTCGGAAACTGAGCCACCGCTTCAACTGAAATGGGGCCTGTATATTCCGTATCCATCCCCCAGGCGGCAGAATCGTAATGATGCTGTCCCCAGCCGGTAATCATGCCGGCACCGTAATTCTCATGCCGGAGCCATCCGGGACGGCTGTAGTCATCCTGAGGATGAACCAGTTTTTCTTTGTATTCGACCTCAGGCGTTGAACCGAGCCACATGTCAAAATTCAGGTTGGAAGGTACCGGACCAGCTTCAAATACAGGGCCTGACGGATCGCCCGGCAACCCCACTTTCACCGTATGAATCTTCCCGATTCTTCCGTTTCGCACGAGTTCGGCTGCCCTGCGAAACTGAGGTGATGAGCGTTGTTGCGTTCCTACCTGGAGAATGACTCCCTCGCGGTGAACAATGTCACTTAACAGTCGCCCCTCATTAACCGTAAGGGAAGTGGGTTTTTGCAGGTAAACATCCTTGCCGGCCAGTGCTGCTTCAATTGCGGGTTGTGAATGCCAGTGGTCAGGGGTACTTATGACTACCGCATCGATATCTTTGTTTAAAAGCATCTCTTTGTAATCGCCGTACATTTTTACATCAACAGCCTGGTTGCTTCCATACTTATTATTGTAGTAATCCTCCACCAACTTTTTGCCATCTTTCATCCGGTTGCTGTCGACATCCGAAACAGCAACCATGCGAGCGATGTCATATTGCATCACTCCCGGCATATCATGACTGCGGGCAATGCGGCCACACCCGATCTGACCAATATTGATCTTGTTACTGGGTGCATCTTTGCCAAAAACCGATGAGGGAACAACGGTTGGGATCACCATGGCTCCGGCAGATGCGGCGGCCGTGTTTTTCAGAAAGTTTCTCCGTTTCATATTTTTCGGGTTTTGTTTGATTATTTTATTCATTTTTAAATTTTCCAAATTCCCCGGCAATATCAGCTGCTTGGTGATCGCCGGAATGGACGATGACCCGGTAACGAAGGCGGATCTGGTCTCCTTTTTTGAGCACCTTTTTTTCTCCATCTTCCGGCCAATACATGGGGGTGGGTGAAAAAAATCCATAATCGCGGGTAAACCAGGGAGCCGGATACCAGTCGTTGGAGGGGTGCTGCAGAATAGCCATTCCCTCGGTCTTCCCCATCCTTTCTCCATGATAATCCATCCAGGGCGAACGCTTCCCGAAAGTCCCCTTTTCACTGGTTTCGCCTTCGGCATTAACCATCGTCCCACCGCTGATCACGGCCAGATCCATATCCATCCGGCCACTGAAAAGGGAGTGGTTGGTTTTTTGAATGGTCACATCCATCAACATCTCCAGGGTCACATCAAAATCGATCTGATACTTATCGGGAGAGGGCACCGACACGGAAATGATGCGCTTGTCCTTTATGGGGGCATCAGCTCCGGGGCGTTTCCAGATGCATTCGTTTTCAATCACGGCTTCATCTCCGCCGCTTTTTAGAATGTCCGCACGCAAAGAAACGATCTGCCCCCGTTCAAGCCCCTCCTGCCAGTAGTTTCCGCCGTTCACCCGGTCGCAGCCAAAAAACAGGGAGCTGTGATGGGGATAAAGGGCGTTTCTCATAGAGGTGACATTCGCTTTTGACGGCCCGTTTACCGGGAAGAAGAAAGGATATTTCTCATGCTCCGATAAAATGTAGCTGGTAATGAGGCTGCCATCCGCACGGAATTCAATTTTATCCCCTGCTTTTTCAGCAGTCACTTTGGGCTGCGCAAACAAAACGCCAGTAAAAATCAAAAAAATCGAACAAAAAGAGATACAAATCTTCATAAAGGTACTTTTTAAAAAAATGCCTAACCCGTCGGGATTTTCAACTATAAGCCAATCAAGAAGTCAGGACATTTATGGAATGAAACATACATTTAAAATCGCGCTGTTTTTATTAAGAAAACCGGTGAATCAATTTCCCCTGATTTTTATTCCAGGATTGCCGGCAAAACTTTTCCAAAATTTTTCCGCTTTTCCGGTATCCATTTTGCCGTCAAATACGACCAATCGGTATTTTAAGGTAACCGTTTTATTCGGTTCAAGTTTCCAGTCATTATGCCGGATGGGCGTAAATTCGAAAAACATATCGCCGCGTCCGCTGTTGGCATTGGTTGGCCACACCCGCATGGGTTGGGGATGCATCCGGTTGGCGGGGTGACTGAGAAAAAGGATTCCCGACCGGCCTTCATTCACCGAAGATTCCCCCTCCACGATGCACCAACGGGCTGATGTTCCGTCGGCTCCGGTTCGTGTTTTATTAGCAGAGGTGCGCACGGTACAATTTTCTTTATGCCATTTTTCGGTGGCCCGGTAGCCCATTCCGCCGCCGTAACGATAGGCATCGAGCATTATGCCATTCTCAAGCGGACTGTTCAGTGACGTGGTATAATCGATCATCCAAATATCTTCATTTACATTCCACACCCGGACGTCCAAAATTTCATTCATGGCAATCCTGTCGGGCCCCCGTGCCCCGAAATCGATATGCTGCTGCAAAGCTTTAAAGCCCGAGAATACATCCCCTGCTTCCTGCGAAAGGAAGGCAGCGAAACGGACGGAGCCCTGTCCCTTGCCCAGATTCCAGAAATCAACCTCCCGGCCCTCGATATGGGTCTTTGTCCAGGGCCCCCAGATGCCGTAATGATGGTAATGATCCGGAGGCTGGATCGTGGTGAGCACCTCACCGCCCGGCGACCACAAGGGATGAATATAACCGGAACGTTTAAAAAGGGAACTCACGCCCTCGGGAGGATGCGTCGTGCCAAAACGGTATTTGAAAACAGGCCGCTGGCCCGCCAGAATCTCCAGGTCCATTAATCCTTGCATCAGCCCGAATGCAGGCTCCCCGTCTAATTCCCCTTTCTCCCGTTTTATTACAAAATGCCTTTCTGAAGAATTGCCGGGAAGCGCTTTCAAGATGAACCACAGCCGGGCAGTATGTCCGGTTTCGATTTGACTGGGAATTTTCACCTCTTTTGCGCCCCTGACCTCATACAGGACCAGGGCTCCCTCATCGGTATTGTTAAGAATCCCGTTCAGCGAAACAGCCACGGGAGCATTGACCTGTTCCACCCCTGCACGGATGGTAAATTGGGCCAGTTCCTGCGCCCCCAGAGGGGATGCAAGCAGAAGCAAAAAAAGAAAAAAAACGTTTTTCATTAGAATAAAATAATATTAAACATTTGTAATTCAAT
>JAGYMR010000134.1 GCA_018400515.1 Tangfeifania sp. | reverse complement strand
CCACGGCCGTTTGACTCACCGTCAGGACAAGCTGGGCCACCAGCACCAGCACAATAAAATTCAGGTTATTGGTGGCAATACCTACATCTACAATGGCCTGGGTGAGGAACGGGAAGATGAGACTGAGGATACTGCCGGTCAGAAACCCAAGCAACAACTGAGTGATCAGTTTACGATAAGGCCGCAGGTAAGAAAACAGATACCCAAAACCGGCCTTGTTCACTTTCTCCCCCTCTTCCACGTAAAAATCGGAGGTGGGTTCCAGCAAAAGGGCAATCCCTGCCGGCGCTCCGTTCTGTTGAGCGGATGCCCAGAATTTCACAAATTCTTCCTGGCTGTATTTTATTAACCCGTGCGCCGGATCAGAAATGAAAAATTCCAGCTTGTTCCTTTTTTTCCGGATCTTGTACAGGACCACAAAATGATTCTGGGTCCAGTGAATGATCGCCGGCAAAGGAATTTCGGTGATCTTTTCCAGGGAAATGCGCACCCCCTGGGTTCGGAAACCAATCTTTTCAGCAGCATCGCTGATGGTCAGCAGCGATACCCCTTCGCGGGTTTTCCATGTAAGCTCCCGCAAGGTTTCCAGATTATAATGACGCCCAAAATATTTAGCCACGATCCGCAAACAGGTCGGACCGCAATCCATGGCGTCGGGTTGCAGATAATGCGGGAATTTTGGCATTGTTCAGTTTTGGTTAGTAAAGATAAAAAAATTACGGGAGTATGTTTTATGTTTGAAAAGCAAAAAAAAATCTTCCGGGAGGGTTACCTTTTCCCAATTAACAGAATATACTAATACAACAAAAAATTTTCTTACAAAACCAACCATTATGAAAACCTGAGGTTCTCCAACCATCAGGTTTTTTTTCTTTTAAGGTTCATAAACAAAAACTTCCCCCGGTTTCAGATCCACCCGGAATTCTTCCGTACCATACCGCACCGGCACCTGGCCGCCTTTCTCCGAGCGAATCACAGCTCGGGTCAGCTTTCCATCCATCCAGGCGATTTCGCACTCAAACCCGCCACGGGCCCTGAGCCCGGTTACGTGGCCTTCGTCCCAGGCGGCAGGAAGGGCCGGAAGCAATCGGATCACCCCGTTGTGGGACTGCAATAAAATTTCAGCAATTCCGGCTGTTCCCCCAAAGTTCCCGTCGATCTGGAAAGGCGGATGAGTATCAAATAAGTTGGTAAGCGTCGATTTGGCCAGCAATTCCTGAAGGTGGTACCATGCCTCTTCCCCGTCGTGCAGACGGGCATAAAAATTCACGATCCAGGCACGGCTCCAGCCTGTATGCCCTCCCCCACGCTGCAACCTGCGCTCAATGGTTTTCCGGGCAGCCTCAAAAAGTTCAGGCGTTGCTTCCGTGATCTGTGCCAGGGGGTAAAGTCCCAGCAAATGAGACATATGCCGGTGCCCCACTTCCACCTCTTCGTAATCATGAATCCACTCCTGAATGGTTCCGTTTTCACCGATCCGGACCGGAGGCAACTGCTCCCGGATGCCTTCGATCTTTTCCACGAATTCAGGGTCACGGCCGAGTACCTGTGCTGCTTCCTGCACCATGTCAAACAACCCCCGGATGATCTGGATATCGGTGGTGGCAGCATAAGTCAGCATCGAGGTCTCCTGTTGATGGGTTCCGGGCACATAAAAGGTGTTCTCCGGGGAATGGGAAGGATTGGATACCAGATACCCTTCGGGGGACTCCACCAAAAAGCCGGCAACGAACTCAGCAGATCCTTTCAGGAGGGGATATATCCGTTGAAGGTATTCCTTATCCCGGGTGAACAGGTAATGGCGGTAAAGCGGAAACATCATCCAGGGACCGTCGAGGGGAGTGATTCCCCAAACCCCGTCGGCAACGCCGGTACGTCCGAAGGGATCGGTCAGATGGTGCATTGTCCACCCCCCGGTGCCATACATCTCGCGGGCGGTGACACCTCCCGGTACCGCCAGCTCTTCCATGAACCCGGCGAGCACCCGACTGGTTTCGGAAAGATTACACACCTCTGCCGGCCAATAGTTCATCTGCAAATTGATGTTGGTATGAAAATCAGCATTCCAGGGGGCATTGAACTCCTTGTTCCATATTCCCTGGAGGTTGGCCGGCAACCGGCCCGGCTTGCGGGAAGAGCCCATTAACAGGTAACGGCCATACTGAAAATAGGTGGCTATCAGTCCGTTATCGATGGCTCCTCCCTTTACCCGCTTCAGCCGCTCGTCGGTCGGCAAATCCTGCAGGGTGTCGGGACCCAGGGTCAGCGATACCCGGTCAAACAGCTCCCGGTGATCGGCTACATGGACTTCTTTCACCTCCGTAAAAGATTTTCCGGCTACCCCGTTGAGAATGGATTCACATATCCCCTGGGGATCCAGTTCATCCGAAAAATCCAATTTATCAAGTTCGTAATTCGTTGCACCGGTCAGGTAAACGGTCAGGGCATCCACCCCACGGCAAGCCAGGCGGCCTTCCTCTTTTTCGATAGCGCCCCCCTCATTAATGACACGGGCAACGGCGGAAAACCGCATGTGGGCACCGTCCGGCCCGCGCAGGGAGTCCTCCGGATCGATGATCTGCCCGTTCATGACCAGTTTCCCGTCCGGCACCACCCAAACTTCCGCATCCTTTTCCCTTTTCAGTTCCAGGTCCACATCAAAAGGAGCGGTACCGGAAAGGCGCAGGGCTATCAAGTCGGCAGGAGCGGAAGAAAAAACCTCCTGTTTCATTCGATTCTCTCCGGCCCGATAGCTCGTGGTGACAATCCCGGCATTCAAATCGAGTTCCCTTTTATAATCCTGAACCGGGCGGTCCCATGAATAATGCAAAAACAGATCCCCGAAGGTCTGGTAGGAACGGACCCTGGGAGGCGTGCCCAGCAGGTGATTATTCGCCATTTGGTAGGCCTCCTTGTATTCCCCTTCAAAAATCAGCCGGCGGATTTCCGGCAAATGTTTCAGGGCTCCGGGGTTGTTATTGTTTACAGGAGCCCCGGCCCACAAACTCTCTTCATTCAACTGAATGCGTTCCTCCTCAGGATCGCCGAAAACCATGGCTCCCAGCCGGCCATTGCCCACCGGCAGCGCCTCCAGCCATTTCTCAGCGGGTTCGTCATACCACAACCGGTATTCCGGAGCAGAAGGCTCATCTTTGGTTGAACACCCGTTAATTAACAGCGCGGAAAATACAACAATCAAAAAGACTTTAAATTTTAAACCCCTATGAAATGAGCATGTAAAATATTTAAACCCAAAAAAAAAGTTCAAATACATGCGAATTCCATTGGATACCTTTAGAAAAAGCAGTTTAATCATATGAATCGTTTTTACTGGTTATCGGGCATTTCGTATCCCCCGGTGCGGATTTTGGCTGTTGCCGGCAGGGCATGCCCCCTGCTGGTCCGAACAAACACCGCTACGCTCCCTGCCGGGGAATTCTTTCCAAATGTAAAAAAATTGAACGGATTCAGGGCGGAAAAGAAAGGCCGAATCTTTCAGAAAACCCAGCAGCATTTCGTTTCTGCGGGAGGTGCACCATCCTTCGGCGGAACTTCATATCCGGCTCCCGTCAAACAGGGAGCTGAACAGGCCGGTGTTCCCCCGGCATTTCAGGAACTTCAGGAACCAGCAAAGCAGCATATTGAAAAAATCGCGAAAAATCCGGTGGCTCTGACAGGAAAGGAATATCCCCAAAAGGTTCCGGCAAAATCTTACGGCTCAATAACAATGGTTTTTGAATCGCACGACCAGGCTGAGAAATAGCCCAGGGCGCCATTGGAAAAATTGGACGGGGGATTGGCGGGTGCAGGAGAGCCCGGGTTGTTGTTAGCGATATCGCGGAGGTTGGAAAAATAATCAAAAGCGGGTTGGTCAATAGAGATCAGTTCCACACGGGCGGTGTCGCCCGGTGCAAATACCTGCCCCCGCATGGTGACCTCCACAAAACGCCCCTCAATGCCGCTGTCATCAAAAACGATCAGATCTTCGACCCTGTTT
The DNA here is from genome assembly GCA_018400515.1 of Tangfeifania sp. Next base: position 3,370 of record JAGYMR010000134.1, on the reverse strand, counting down.
TCCAGCTCTCCGTTTTTATACACTTTGATCCGGTAAAAATTTTCTTTCCGGGGAGGATCCGGGAAAAAAAGTTTCACCCGGTAGCCCTCATCAAAAAATAAGATCCCCTCAAAATAGGCATAACCGATCGAATCAATGGGCACAACAGGGTTCATGGTGGAGGAAGCGCGATAGGCGGTCCCGTCAACCGTTACGGTCAGTTGGTACTCTATGCCGGTGCCAATCACCAGCTCTTCTTTTTTATACCACCCCGGTTCTGTTTCATTGATTCGAACCTGCTTCCCCGAAGAATACTGCAAAATGACTTCGGCGCCGGATACTTTTTCCATGGAACCGGCACCGAAATAACTCCCTGTGCGGGAGATCTTCACCTCCGCCCCACCGGAAAAACTGAGGTTCCCCCCAATAACCACCGCCGGATTGGCTTCGTTCAAATCCACATCGATCACTTTTTCGCAAGCCGAAAACAGGAACAAAAAAAGGAACAAGTGAAGCAGATCTCTCATAAGTCATTGTCTTTTAATTCTTTTACAGCTTTCCATTCCCTTTTTTCAAAATTTAAACCGGTAACTCAGGGAAGGAATGGCCCGGAACAAGGATATTTGCACCGCCTCCATCACACCCGGCTGATCCTCTTTTTCGCGGAAATCAATAAAATAGGCATTTTCGCGGGCATAGGCGTTATACACCGAAAAGGTCCAGCTCGATTCAAATTTCCGGTTTTTTTTCCGCTGCCAGACCAATCCCAGATCCAGCCGGTGGTAGTCAGGCATCCGGTAACCGTTCCTTTCAGTATAATAACTGATGGGTTCTCCCTCAATTTCATATTTCCCGCTTGGAAAGGTCACGGCATTGCCGGTATAGTAGACCCAGCTTGCCGAAAGCCGCAGGCCGGGAAGGAGGTCGTACATTCCCACGACAGAAATATCATGGGTCCGGTCGTGGCGGGCGGGATAGGGATCTCCGTTATTAATGGCATCAAATTGCCGCATGGTCTTCGACCAGGTATAACTCAACCATCCGCTGAGCCGGCCGAAATTACGCTTCAGCATCCATTCGGCACCGTAGGCCCATCCCCTGCCAAAAACCAGCTCCGCCTCCACGGTGGAGTTAAAGATCAAATCGGCCCCGTTTTTATAATCGATCAGGTTCTGAAAATTTTTATAATAAACCTCCAGCGATGATTCAAACTCATTTTCACGGAAGTTCCGGTAATAGCCCAGGGAAACCTGGTCGGCAATCTTGGGCTTCACATTGTTGCTGCTGGGCAGCCATAAATCGGTGGGGGTGGTCGTGGTGGTGTTTGACAACAGATGCAGGAACTGGTACATCCGGTTGTAGGAGGCCTTGACCGAATTTTTTTCGTTCAACAACAGGTTGATGCCCAAACGCGGAGCAAGACCGCCCTGGGTTTTAAAAATTTTAGTGCGCGTCAGCTGCAGGGTGTCTGACAATGCCCCGGTGGCATCAAAAAGATAAAACTCGCCGGGACCCAAATTGCTGAAAAAAGATCCGCGAATCCCGTAATACAACTTCAGCTTTTCGGAAATGCGCTGGTTGTTCGAAAAATAAGCCCCCCACTCCAATGCTTTTCTTCTGGCAATGCCTTCCGGTGGATTGAAGCCGGCATCTGCATTTACGGTTATATCACCGGGCAATACCTGATGGTGGATGATATTTCCACCAAACTTCAGGGTGTTTTGGGGATTGAGATAAAAAGAAAAATCGTGTTTCAGATTAAAATCCCCGATCTCCGAGCGGATCTCCACATCCAGGTTCTGCATGATGGAAATATCGTAAGAGTAGTTGCTGTAAATGAGTGTGGTGTTGGAAAAAAGCCGGTCGCCAAAAATCCGGTTCCAGCGCAGGGTGCCCGTAACGCTGCCCCAGTCAAAACCAAACTCATTTTTATACCCGAAATCATCGCGTCCCATATAGGCCGAAAGGAAAATGCGGTTATTACTGTTGATCTTGTAATTGGTTTTAAAATTCAGATCGTAAAAATAGAGGTGGGTTTCCCGCAACGCTTCTTCCCCCGAAAAGTTGAGAAATAAATCGGCATAGGTCCGCCGGCCGCTGAGCATGAAAGAGCTTTTTTCTTTCACCAGGGGTCCTTCAAGGGTCAGGTTCGATGAAATAAGCCCCAGGTTGCCGCTTACACCAAAATCTTTGAGGTTCCCCTCTTTCATCTGAATGTCGAGGACCGAGGAAGCACGCCCACCAAATTCGGCAGGAATGGATCCTTTAAGAAGGCGGGCATTCTTTAATGCTTCGGAATTAAAAACCGAAAAAAATCCCAGCAGATGGGAGGCATTATAAACCGGTGCCTCATCGAGCAGAATCAGATTCTGGTCAATGCCCCCTCCCCGGACATAAAACCCCGAATTCCCCTCCCCCGCAGGTTTTACCCCGGGAGTCAGTTGCAGCGTCTTCAACACATCGGGCTCGCCAAAAATTACAGGAATGCTCTCGATCTGACCGGGATCCATCTTTATATTGCCCATATCGAGCGAAGTGACATTTTCATCACCCCGCTCCCCGCTCACAACAACATTGCCCAGTTCATAGTTCTTTTCGTTGAGTCCGAAATTCCGCTTTTGGTTCTCCTGAATATCCATTTGAACACGAAGAGTTTCATAGCCTATGAACCGGACGCTAAACCGGTGCTTCCCTGCAGGAAGCGTCAGGGAATAAAACCCGTAACTGTTGGATACAGCTCCGGTCCCGGGCATGCCCTCCACAACCACCGTAGCCCCGGCTAAACTTTCACCGGTCTCCGTGTCGGTTATCGTCCCGCTTAAAACATACGTCGATTGCGCCCGGATCACTCCTGTCAATGCAAAAAATGCGAGTATTAATAGGACTTTTCTAAAAAACATGCACGATTTATTGGAAGACCAAAAGTAATAATAAATCGATGCAAATGCTTTTTCAAACGCCCCCTTCCTGAAAAACCTTCCCTGAAAAAAACAGTAAAATGCCCCGGCCAAAAGCGGCCTCCCGGGCCGGTGAACCACAAAAATGTTCCTGCAGCGGCAAATCGGGATAAATTCAGAAAACGGGGAACTTCCCGAAAATTTCCCGGTGACAACCAGCTAAAAGAAAAACAAAAAATATAGTTTTCCCCGGTAGACTTTTTTTAAAAGTTATTCCCCTATTTAAATTCAATAAATTTTAGCCAGGCACTTCTAAAATCAAAAATTCAAAAAAACTAATATCCAACAACTTAAATTATTAGCCCACCCCCCTTTCCGTGATACAATTTTTTTTCCTTCGCTACATACGCTTGATTGTTAATAAATTATTACTAATTTTGGTGACCTTTTTTCGATCGTTGAAGGAGTAAAGCGGGGAACCTGAAAACAGTTAT
>JAGYMR010000133.1 GCA_018400515.1 Tangfeifania sp. | reverse complement strand
TTAGAATCTTCGACAGTCATTCAAGCGCTCATTTCCATCCACTCGTTTGCTTATATCCTAAGGTCACGGCCCACCACCGACCTGGCAAAGGAGGCACTATTCAACATCCTTGAAAACCGGTATGATTTTTCGGGATGGAACATCCTCGATCTTTTTGCCGGCTCGGGGAGCATTGGCCTTGAATTTATCAGCCGGGGAGCTGCCCGCGTTACGTTTGTTGAAAAGAACAATTTCCATGTCCGGTTCATTTATGGAATTGCCGGAAAACTTGAAATCGACAATGCCCGGGTCATCCGTGGGGATGCATTCCGCTTCATATCCCGGTCAACCGGAAAATTTGACCTGATTTTTGCCGATCCGCCTTACGACCTGCAGGGATTCACCGAAATACCGGAACAAATTTTTGAAAAGGAAATGTTAAATGCGGGCGGACTCCTGATTCTGGAACATCCCGGGGCGTATGATTTTTCCGCTCATCCCGGATTCAGGGAGCTGCGGAAATACGGGAAAGTACATTTCAGCTTTTTCAACTCCCTCCCGGCGGTTCCAGATTTGTAATCCGGACCTTACCTCAAATCACCCATTAAAATCAAGTTTAAACGTATTCTTCAGCACTGCCAGTTGCGGATTTTTCTTCAGCATTTCACTGTACTTCTCCGAATCGGTATAGATGATCTTCTCCTTTTCAGCCGCACTGATCTGCGTCACCAGCTGAATCTGCGAATTTTTCAGCTCCCGGCGCAGCCAGGAGACCAGTTCAGGCCGAATGCTGTTAATCAGATCCTCCTGCACCGAATTATCGATCGGCAGGTGCAACTGAAAATCCTCCCGGATCTCCGGGATTTTCCGGAGGGTTGACTGCAGGTTGGGCCGGTCATCGAGCCGTTTAACAAACTGCTCCCATTTCATCTTCAGCTGTTCTTCGTTAAATTCCTCCGTTTCCCCCGGCCGGCTAAACATTTCGTGCTGCTCCTTTGATGAGATTGTTTCATTGTGGGTTTTCCCGGCAAGGGCATCTTTAATGGAGGGGGTACGAAAATCCTTTGACTGCCGGCGCGGTTTTTTCCGGGAAGACCCGGCAGAGGCGGGAGAATCTGCAGCAACTGCAGCGCCGGAAGGTTTTGGCGGGGGTTGCTGTTGTCCGGGGGAAACAGAAGCGTTCGAAAAGATGGGGGCCAGCACATCTTCGGCTTCCCCGTTGTCAGCTATTTTTTTTTTGGGGTGAGCTGTGCCATCCGGATCAGTGCAAGCTCCACCAGCAAGCGTTTATTCTGGCTCGACCGGTACTGCACATCACACCCGTTGCTGATCTCCAGGGCTTCCAGCAGGAAATCGCGCTCACAGGAGGCGGACTGGACTTTATAGCGCTCTCTGATCTCACCGCCCACCTCCAGCAACTGAATGGTGGCGGGATCTTTGCACATCAGCAGGTTTCGGAAATGATCACTCATCCCGTTGATAAAATGGTGCCCGTCGAACCCGGTCTTCAGGATCTCGTCAAAAATCATCAGCGGTTCGGACACCTCCCCGTTCAGAAAGTGATCCACCAGCCGGAAAAAGTAATCATAATCCAGCACATTCAAATTGGAGATCACATCCTGATAGCTGATCTCCTTTCCCGAAAAACTCACGATCTGGTCAAAAATGGAAAGGGCATCCCGCATGGCACCGTCCGCCTTTTGCGCAATGACATTCAACGCCTCTTTTTCGGCCTGAACCCCCTCCTCTTTGGCCACGTATTCCAGTCTGCCGGCAATGTCCCCGACATTGATCCGGTTAAAATCAAAGATCTGGCACCGGGACAAAATAGTAGGGATGATCTTATGCTTCTCGGTGGTTGCCAGTATAAAAATGGCATGGGCCGGCGGCTCTTCAAGGGTTTTCAGAAAAGCATTGAAGGCGGAGGCAGAAAGCATGTGCACCTCATCAATAATATAAACACTGTACTTTCCGATCTGCGGGGGTATCCGCACCTGGTCGATCAGCAGCCGTATGTCATCCACCGAATTGTTCGAAGCGGCGTCCAGTTCATGAATGTTAAAAGAACGGTTGGTATTGAAGGCTTTGCACGATTCACACTGGTTGCAGGCTTCTCCTTCCGGGGAGATGTCGGAGCAATTGATGGTCTTGGCAAAGATCCGGGCACAGGTCGTTTTCCCCACGCCCCGGGGACCGCAAAAAAGGTAGGCATGCGCCAGCTGATTTTTTTGAATCGCATTCTTCAGAGTAGCAGTGATCGACGACTGGGCAACAACGGTATCAAACGTTTCGGGCCGGTATTTTCGTGCAGAAACAATAAAATTCTCCATTGACTCGACTTCTTTATCGGATTTCAAAGATAATGAATTCTCCCTTTTCCCCGGACAAAACTTATTAACATCGGGAGCAATTTTTTTGGCTCCCGGACAAACATTTTAAAAGGGCATCCGGTGGATTTCCTCTCCCCCATCACAGGTCCCCAAAACCGCCGGATCATCGAATGGCTGCAGGAAGAGGAATAAACGTTTAAAAAATGCTCAAAAACGCTTATAAATGCTTATAAATGCTTGAAAATGCTTTAACATGGGAACAACTCCCCTATCTCCTTACCCCCGCTTTATAGGTTTTCAGTGCCCGCTCGCGGGCAGAGCGGTGGTCAACCAGTGGCCGGGCATACCGGGAAGTGCCGTATTCGGGCACCCATTTTGACACATAGGTTCCATCCGGATCGAACTTTTTCTGTTGGGTTTCCGGATTGAATATCCGGAACCAGGGGGCGGCGTCACAGCCTGTCCCGGCAGCCCACTGCCAGTTGCCGTTGTTGGAGGCCAGTTCAAAATCGAGCAGCTTTTCGGCAAAATAGGCCTCCCCCCAGCGCCAGTCAATGAGCAGGTCCTTGGTCAGGAACCCCGCCGTGATCATTCGTACCCGGTTATGCATAAACCCGGTTTCATTGAGCTCGCGCATTCCGGCATCCACCATGGGAAAACCGGTTTCACCCTGGCACCAGCGTTTAAACTCCTGTTCATCGTTTCTCCAGGCAATAAATGCATATCCGGGTTTAAACGCCTTATCCGTTACGTGAGGGAAATGCCACAGGATCATGCTGTAGAAATCCCGCCAGATCAATTCATTCAAAAAAGTTTCCGACCATTCCCTGGCTTTCAGGACGCACTCCCGGATGCTGACGGTTCCAAACCGCAGATGCACTCCCAGACGGGTGGTGCCCCTTTTTCCCGGAATATCCCGGGTCTTTTCATAATTCCGGATCACCGCTTCATCGATGTGCCGCGGAGGAATCGCTGTGTTGTTTTCTTCAAAACCGGTATCCTCCAGGCGGGGAAAAGCAAAGGGGGCGGTTTTCAAAAAACGGCCGGTATACTTTTCAGATGGAAAAGGGGCTACTCCTTTTTCCTGCAGCACCTGCTTCCATCGCCGGCTGTAAGGGGTAAAAACGGTATAGGGAGTTCCGTTCCCCTTCAGCACTTCTTCCTTTTCAAAAATGACCTGATCTTTAAACTGCCGGAAAGCAATCCCCCGCCCCTCCAGCAACTCCCGCACCTTCCGGTCCCGGTCCAGTGCATACGGCTCATAATCGCCATTGAAATAAACACCTTTTACCACATATTCCTGTATTAGCTGCCGGAAAGCATCCGTGGGACTGGCATAAAACACCCGGAGCGAAGATCCTGCTTTCTCCAGCTCCCCCTTCAGTCTGCGGAGCTCGTCGTAAATGAACGAAACACGGGCATCGTTCCGCGCATTCAGCCTCTCCAGGATCCCCGGATCAAAAATGAAGACCGGCAGCACCGGCACCCCCGCATTCAATGCCTCGTAAAGACCGTGGTTGTCAAACAACCGCAAATCCCTGCGAAACCAGAAAACCACCACGGAATCTTTTTCTTTGCTTTTCATAATCGTCCCCCTTTCCGGAAAATGATCAAAAAAAGATATTTTTTTTGGTTCCGAAAAATATAGAACCCCGAAAATCTTTTCGTCCCGAAAAATAGGCAAATATTTCCTGCTCCGGTCCCGGAAAACTTCCCCCTCCGGCAGAATCATATCCCGTAATATTTATTTAAAATGGTTCTCCTGCTGCACCCGTTGCGGGCTACAGGACCTCGTGCGAAACTGGCCCGGATTTTTATTTGGATTTATTCTAATTAAAATAAATATTCCTTATTTTTGTGTCGCATGAAAATGGGGAAAAATATCATCCAGAACCGCCTTTTTGCCCTGTTATTCCTGGTGATCACGGGAATGCTTGTGGCCAATAAAGGGATTTTTATGCATGCCCACAAGCTGGAAGACGGGACCGTTATTTTCCACTCCCACCCCTACAACAAATCGAATGACGCCAGTCCCGTTAAAACACACCACCACAGCAAGGCAGAGTTCTGCTTTTTCCACAACACTGAAATACTATTTTTCCTGACTTTTCTGGCGGTTACCCTTTTTCTGCTTCCGGAAAAAAGGAAATTCATCACCCATTTCCATTTAATTTTCACCCCCGCTTACATCCATTTCAAAAAGAGCAGGGCCCCTCCGGTCTTCCTGGCTTATAACCCGTAAAAATGCTGAAAAAACACAAGGGAACCTCCCTCAAGGGCTTTCAAAAAGCATTTTGTACGACCAGTCCTTTTTTTATAAGTTCACTGTGGGAATCAGAATTGTTCCCCGCACAATGAGTGAATAAAAAAACACAAAAACCAAATCATCGAATCCGGTAAAAAAACCAAAAGAATGCCACCCCGGAGAAAGTCAGCCTTCCCGGCCCCTGCGGATTTTGCCGGCCGGAAAAGAGGCCGGCGGCATCAAAAGGGTGCAAGTATTACCGGTCTGCCAAATAAATACCCGAAATGAATCAAAATAATCAATTATTTGTTTTAATAACCCTATTTTTCCTGAGCTTATCACAAATCATTTATGCACAGCAAGACAAGACCGATGCCAATATCTTCGGACATGTCATTTGCCTGGAATGCGATGACCACATCTCCTTTGCATCCGTTTCAATAAAAGGCACCACCATTGGTACAACCACCGATGAAACCGGCCATTTTCAACTGATCGACCTGCCTCCGGGCACCCATACCATCCGGGCACAGGCGCTGGGGCACATACCTGCCGAGGTTACGGTCACCATCCAACGGGGCGAAACTAAAGAGTTAAACATCACTTTAAAAAAAGATGTATTAAAACTGGAAGAGGTCATCATTACGGGCGACCGGAATGAAACCAACAAACGGGAAGCATCCACTCTTGTAAGCACCTTAAAGCCCCGGCTGTTTTCAAAAACCCAGTCGGTAACCCTGAGTGAGGGACTGAATTTTTGTCCCGGACTCCGGATGGAAAACAACTGTCAGAACTGCGGTTTTTCGCAGGTGCGGATGAATGGCATGGAGGGCCCCTACTCCCAGATACTGATCAACAGTCGCCCTGTTTTCAGCGGATTGGCCGGGGTCTATGGCCTGGAACTCATTCCTGCCAATATGATCGAGCGGGTGGAGGTTATCCGCGGAGGCGGCTCGGCGTTGTACGGCAGTAATGCCATCGCCGGCACCATCAACCTGATCCTGAAAGATCCCATAAAAAATGCCTACGAAGTGGATGTGAGCGGCGGATACACTGGTGTTGGGCTGAATCAGGGGAGCGATCCGGCCGGTGACTATGCGATCAAATTCAACACTTCGCTGATTTCGGCCAATAATAAAACAGGCCTGGCGCTGTTTGGCTTTGACCGCGACCGCGATCCTTTTGATGCGAATGGAGACGGTTTTTCCGAGCTCTCCTCCATCGAAAACACGACGGTGGGCACCCGGTTATTCCACCGTTTTGGAACCCGGAGCAAGCTTTCGGCCGACTTCTTCAAAATCAAAGAGGACCGGCGGGGAGGCGACAAATTTGACTACCCCCTCCATGAAGCGAACATTGCCGAAGCGGTGAAACACAACATTACCACCGGGGCCCTCACCTATGAAAAATTCTTCAGGGAATACGACCTCTTTTCAGTGTATGCATCCGCGCAGGGGATCAACAGGGATTCCTACTACGGGGCGAACCAATCCCTGAGTGATTACGGCAACACCAGCGACTTCAGTTACATTGCCGGAGCGCAGTACAACGCCCACCTGAAACGGTCAAAACTCATTGCCGGCATCGAAAATAAAGGAGCGTGGCTGAAGGATAAAAAACTGGGATATCCCGATCTGGACAATGCGGTTATTCAGGAGAACACACTGGCAGACATTCCCCACACCGGTAATGTGCTGATCGCCGACCAGGCAATGAACACTGCCGGACTGTTTCTGCAGTACGAATACACGCGGAATAAACTCAAAGTGTCTGCCGGCGCCCGCTACGACAACTATAAGGTGGAAAACAAAAAGCAGGCCGGTTCCGATAAATCAGGAAATGTGCTGAGCCCCAGGCTCACCCTGAAATACGACCTCCGGGAATTCCTGCAGGCCCGGGCAAGTTACTCCCAAGGGTACAGGGCCCCGCAAATATTCGATGAAGACCTGCACATCGAAACCTCCGGCTCCCGGCAGGTGATCCATAAAAACAGCCCGGACCTGAAACAGGAAACCAGCCACAGCTACATGGCTTCCCTGAATTTTAACAAATTACTGGGCGAGGTTTATCTCGGACTGCTGGCCGAGGGGTTTTACACCAAACTGAACGACCCCTTTGCCAATGAATACAGTCTTCCCGACGCGGAGGGAACCGTCACTTACACCCGCATCAATTCCGAAACAGGTGCCGCGGTCCGGGGCATCAACCTTGAAGTGCACTTCATTCCGGGCGACTGGCTCTCCATGAAATCGGGATTTACCCTCCAAAAAAGCCAATACGAAACCCCGCAGGAGTTTAACGAAAAACGGTTTTCCCGCACGCCCGGGGATTATGGGTACATGACGGCCACTTTCAAATCCCCCAAAAAATGGGAATTATCCACTACCGGAACTTATACCGGCAAAATGCTGGTGCCCTACTTCGGACCGGAGCTTCCCCGCCCGGAAGAGGGCGAACTGCGGGAATCGAACCGCTTTTTTGACCTGGGGCTGAAATACCAGTACAACATCAAAATCAACGGGGCCGTTTTACAGCTTTATGCCGGCACCAAAAATCTGTTCAATGCTTATCAGGATGACTTTGACCGGGGAGTTGACCGCGATCCCGGATACATCTACGGCCCGGGCACACCGCGTTCCTTCTACATTGGATTCAAAATTAAAAATTAGTCCACCCGAAACCGGCGGCCTTCCGGATCCTGAATTCCATAACATGCCAGCAAATACGGGCAAAGAAGTGCTCCTACCCAGGGGCACTTCCCGGCCTGCCCGGAATGCCCATGAACAGAAAATTTTTCGGGAAAATGCGGCGGAATTGACCTTTTTTTTTGAACTTTGAATT
>JAGYMR010000132.1 GCA_018400515.1 Tangfeifania sp. | reverse complement strand
GAGATTGTGCTTGAATTCAGGCGGTAAAGGAGCCGTTCCTACATGGTGAATACCCATAATGTGCAAATGGCACAAAAAGAAGGAAAAAAACGCTTTCTGCAACTTAAACAAGCCGGAAAGCCCATCCCGGTTTCCCCCAAATATTTTCCCCTCTTTCTTCCTTTTATCTCCTGATTAAACCCATTGATCCCGGAATGGGGCATTTTACCCCATAATTTTGACATTCTCCCAAATCCGTGTAAAATTTGTACGGAGGAACTGTTTCAATTCTTTACGAAACGAGCATGTAAAATAATTGCACCCAAAAGAATGATTCAGGCACATGCGAGTTCCATACGATACCTTAAAAATTTACAATTTTAATCGTATGAAAGAAATGATTTGAACAGTCAGAAATTTTTAATCTTTAAAATTTTCTATTATGAAAAAAATGATTGTTTTTACCCTGTTTGTTGTGTTGGCTTCATTTATGATGAATGCTGCACCGGAACCGGACACCAATGGAGTTGCCGGGAAATGGAAATACGAAGTGCCCCGTGCTCCTTACGGGTACCAGGAAGGTACCGTTACCCTTGCCGGGGCGGATGATGAATGGAAAGGGGAGGTTCAGTTTTCGGATGGTTATAAAATTAACCTGAAAGAGATCAGTTACAAAAACGACACCTTAAGGTTCGGGCTTTACGTGGATTATGAATATATCCGTGTGGAAGCCACCGTGAAGGAAAACAAGATGAAAGGGACCGTGGACACCTCCGAAGGAGCAATGAACCTGACGGCCAAAAAAATTCCGGAAAAAAAGTAAAGCCGCTCCGCCACTTCTGCTGCAACCACTTTGCATTATTTTTTGATGGAGTGCAGGATTCACTCCCGGGGGTCAATCCGGGAGTGAATCCCGGCTTTAAGGAAAATTTTTGTAATCATTCCACGGAAGGCAACACCTATTAAAAAACCCGGGGGTAAACTAAAAAAAATAAATTGGGAAAAATATTAAACTTTTCCCCGGTGTTGCAGTCAAAAAACATTGTTTAACCAATTGGAGGAAAAAGGGTGCAAATAAAGATAGAAGGACTGGAAAAAATATACCCCAACGGAAATTATGCCATAAAAGACCTGAACCTCGAAATTCCTAATGGAATGTTTGGTTTGCTGGGGCCCAACGGGGCGGGAAAATCCACCCTGATGCGGATCCTGGTCACCCTGATGAAACCCACGCGGGGAAAGGTGACTGTCAATAACCTGGATCTCGCAAAAAACAGGAGGGAGATCCGTTCCATGCTGGGGTATCTTCCGCAGGACTTCAGTTTTTTTTCAAAATTAAAAACATCGGAATTTCTAGACTATGCAGCAAGACTGGCCGGCATGAAAAACGGAAAAGAACGGCGCAGGGCGGTTGACCAAATGCTTGAGGAAGTCGGACTTTTCGAAGCCCGCGACCGGAATGCCAACAAACTTTCAGGGGGGATGAAACGAAGACTGGGCATTGCACAAGCCTTAATCAACAATCCCAAAATCATCATTGTTGACGAACCGACCACAGGGCTCGACCCGGAAGAGCGCATCCGGTTCCGTAACCTGCTTTCAACCATCAGCACCCGGGATGTCATCATCATTCTTTCAACCCACATTGTTGGTGACATATCCAGTACCTGCAACAATATGGCGCTGCTCAATAATGGACGGCTGGCATTTTATGGCTCCCCCGAACAGCTGGTTCGGGAAGCAGAAGGCTATGTGTGGCTCATTAAAGCCACCGAAAGCGAATACCTGGAAATCAATGAAAAATTTCCCGTGATCTCGACCATCCCCACCGAAGGAGGATGGGAAGTACAGGTCGTGGCACCTGAAATAAACGGCTACTACGGAAAGCAAATTGAACCCAACCTGGAGCACGCTTACGTACATTTCATGGAGAACAGACTCAATCAATGGACCAAAGCATAATTTTCAAAATCACTGCATAAAATGATCTCACTGCATAACATCTTATCAATAGCCAAATACGAACGCAAAACCCTGCTTCGAAGCTGGTTCTTTCGGATTTTCAGTGTGCTTTCCCTGCTGGTCCTTTTTGGAATGAACTTTGGCATGATCATCCAGGGCGGTGGTGAAGCCGGGTGGGCTATCCGGAGCATTCCCGCGGCCATTCCCTATTTCAATTTGCTGATCCTGAATGTAGCCCAGGCCATTATTGCTGTCTTCCTGGCCTCCGACTTCCTGAAAAGGGATAAAAAACTGGACACAACCGAAGTTATTTATATGCGGTCGATGACCAACGGCGAATACGTGATCGGAAAAACCTGGGGGAACCTGCAGGTTTTCCTCGTCCTGAACATTGCCGTTATTTTCATGGCCCTCATTTTTAATATGCTGGCCCAGGATACCACCATCCACTGGGCTTCCTATGGTATTTACCTGCTTATTATCAGCGTTCCCACCCTCGTTTTTATTATGGGCCTTTCCTTCCTCCTCATGAGCGTCATCAGGAACCAGGCCATTACCTTTGTGCTGATCCTGGGATACATCGGCATTACGCTCTTTCTTATAGAGGACAAGTATTATTACCTCTTTGATTACATGTCTTTCAATATTCCCATGCTCATCTCCGATATTGCAGGCATGGGATCCCCCGAGAAAGTTTTCATTCACCGAGCTATCTACCTTTCGCTCGGATTGGGCTTTATTTTCCTCACCATCTTCCTGTTGAAAAGGCTTCCCCAATCCGATTCGATGACCTTCTTTTCCCTCATTTTTGCTATTCTTCTTTTTGCATCGGGAGGTTACCTCGCTTATACCCATATTTCCCGGTTCAAATCCACGGAAACACTGAGAGCCAATGCCATCGAAATAAATAACCAATACGTTAAGGAAAAACTGCCGGCTACCCGGGCAAATACCATATCGCTGGAACACAAAGGAGAAACCATAGAAGCAACGGCCAGAATCACCCTGGAAAATGAGACCGGACAACCGCTGGATAAACTCATTTTCAGTCTGAACGACGGACTCGAAATTAAGAATTTTAAGTTCAACGAACAGGAAACCCCATTTGTCCGCAAGTACCAGGTAATCGTGGCCCGGGAGGGGGTCCACCTGGCTCCCGGGGAACAAGCCGTTGTTACCATCTCGTATTCAGGGAAAATAAATGAAGCCCTTTGTTATCTGGATATCTCAGAAGAGGACCGGCTGAAAAAACACGGAAAATTTGTATTAAACGTTGAAAAACGGTACGCCTTTTTATCCGAAGACTACGTTTTGCTTACCCCGGAAGCCAACTGGTACCCGAAAACAGGGGTCACTTACAGCACAGAAGATGTCAGCTGGTACCACCCGGAATTCATCGATTTCCGGCTGGATGTTAAAACCCAACCCGGATTAACCGCCATCTCCCAGGGAGAACCCCGGGATACATCCAACGGTGTTTTTTCTTTCCATAGTCCGGTGCCCCTGACGCAGATATCTCTGGCCATTGGCAATTACAAGACAAAAAAAACAGAACAGGACAGCATTCAACTCGGAATATGGCACCTTGAAGGCCATGACTTTTTTTCAGATGCATTCCCCGAAACCCGGGACACCATCCCCAACCTGGTAGCTGAAAGGTTGGGCGACTTTGAACGAACCTATAACCTCGACTATGCCTTTAACCGGTTCTACCTGGTCGAAGTACCGGCTCAGTTCAAATCGTTTGAACGCACCTGGATGTCCCGGCAGGAATATGTCCAGCCCGGTCAGATCTTCATCCCTGAAAAAGGATATTTGATCCGGGAGGCTGACCTCGAAGGAATGAAAAAACGGATGCAGCGGTGGGGACGCGGAAGGGGTAATCAAATGACCGATAAAGACATCGAAATCCGCCTTTTAATGGATTTCCTGGGAGTCTTTACACGGGAAGAATCCAGAGATTTCAGCCGAAACCGCGGGGAGTTCAGCATCACCGAATATCCGAACCCCTATTTTGCCTTCCCCATGCTTTACAGTTTTCAAAACAATATCCAGTCAGATAAGTATCCGGTCATCAACCGCATATTTGAAGCCTACCTGAAAAGCCAGTCGGTTGACATGCACAGGGGCTGGATGCAGAATATGCAGGGAATGAGTGAAGATGAGCTGGCCAACATTGCCCTGCAGGACAGCACTTTTGAAGAGATCATTTCCGACCCGGAACAAAAAAAGATCATTGACAACGTCATAAAACTTAAAGGGGAGGTGCTGTTTTCAATGGTCCAGTGGAAAGCGGGACAGGAGGAGTTTGAGGATTTCCTGAGCCGGTTATTGAAGGCGTGCCGTTTTAAAAACATACCCTTCGGGCAATTCGACCGCCAGATCTATGAAAAATTCGGGGTGGAACTGATCCCGGTGATGGAGGACTGGTTCAAGGCAAAAGAGCTGCCCGGATACCTCTTCTCACCAGTTGAGGCGGTAAAGGTGAAAACCGGACAGGCCATGAAAAGTAAAATTTCAATGAAAATTACCAATTTTACCGACACCGAAGGGGTCGTCAAGATCTCCTTCAGACTGGGTGGAAGAAGACGGGGACCCCGGCCGGTTTCCGGGGATGACATGATCAACAAACTGGTATACCTTGAGCCGCATCAGACCAAGGAGGTCAGTTATATGCTGGATGCCGATCCGCGGATGGTAATGATTAACACACTGACCTCCAAAAATATCCCCCAACTGATCATGGAAGGGTTCCGTGAAATAGAGGAGGATCCCCGGGCCACTCCCTTTGAGGGGGAGGTCGTCGTGGAGGATCCGGTAACAAAGGAAGGACGGGGGGAAACCATTGTTGACAATGAAGATCCGGGCTTTGAAGTGGATGTTACCGACGATATCAGCCTCCTCGAGAAATGGATCATCAAGGATACCGGCGAAGGCAGTAAATATTCGGGTCTGAACTTCTGGCGCCCGCCATCAAACTGGACGGCAGTGACCAATTCCGATTTTTTCGGGGAATATATCCGTTCAGCCTATTACACCAAATCGGGCGACGGCTCGCTGAATGCCCGGTGGCACGTGCCTGTGAAAGAAACCGGCTATTATGATCTATACTACCATCTGCATAAACCTCATATGCTCCGGCGAAGAGGCGGCGAAGAGAGCGGCGAATACCTCTTTACCGTCCACAGCGATGACGGAGCTGAAGAAGTTTCGCTGGAAACACGCAGTGCCGAAGAAGGCTGGAACCACCTGGGATCGTTCTATTTTTCTCCCGACACGGCCCTCATTGAACTCTCAAACAAATCAAAACTTAAAGTGCTCTTTGCCGACGCTGTAAAAATTATAAAACTATAATAAAAAAGAGATGAACACAATACCACGATCAACAATAATCACGCTGCTTTTGATCATGCTTTCGGGCATGTCCGGAATCAGGGCCCAGGAAGTGCTCACCCTCGAAGAGGCTTTTAAAATTGCCGAAACTGAAAGTCCCGACTTAAAACGCTCGATGCTGAACCTGGAACGTTACAGAAAAAGCCTGGAAGCACAGAGGGCGGCGCTCAAATCCCGGTTTTCCCTCGATGTGGCTCCGCTGCAGTTCAGCCGGAACAGGCGCTTTGACCGGCGGGTATCCGAATGGTATACAAATGAGGATTTCCAGACAAATGCCCTCTTCCGGGTGGAACAGCCTATTTTACTGACCGACGGAACCATCTCCCTGACCAACGAGTTCGGCTGGCAAAGCAGCTTCTCAGATGCCAGCGATATCCAGAGCGACGTTTTTTACAATAACCTCTACCTCAACCTGAATCAGCCACTTTTTACCTACAACAGGCAAAAGCTTGAGCTGAAGGAGCTGGAACTGAATTTCGAAAATGCCAACATCAGCTATGCCATGCAGCGGCTCAACATGGAACGAAACGTGACCGAGTTTTTTTACAATGTGTACATGGCCCAGCGCAACCTGGACATCGCAAAGGATGAACTTGAAAATACCCAAAAAAGTTACGAAATCATTGAAAATAAAGTGGAAGCGGGTCTGGCGGCGAAAGAAGAACTTTACCAGGCAGAACTGAACCTGGCCACCGCCCGGTCTTCCCTGCAAAACCAGGAGGTGGTCCTGGAAAATGCCAAAGACCAGTTAAAACTTTACCTGGGAATGGATCTGTACAATGAATTTTCCATCTTAGCCGATGTGGCCGTGAACCCGGTCCCGGTCGATCTGGAAAAAGCCATTGAAACCGGCTTAAAATTGCGCATGGAACTGCGCCAGCGCGAAATCGATATTCAATCAAGCCAGTTTGAACTGATCCGGACAAAATCAATGAATGAATTCCGGGGGGATGTCAACCTCCGGCTCGGAATATCGGGCGATAATCCCGACCTGGACAAAATTTTCGATGCCCCGACCAACAGCCCGTCAGTAGGGGTCAACTTTAATATCCCCCTCTTCGACTGGGGCGAGAAAAAAGCCCGCATTGCCGCACAGGAAGCTGCGGTGGAATCACAAAAACTGAGCCTGAGCGAACAGAAAAATGAGATCATTATCGGCATCCGGCAGGCGTACCGGAACCTGCAAAACCAGCGGGAACAAATCGAAATTGCCCGCCAAAACCAGACCAACGCGCAACTTACCTACGAAATCAACCTCGAAAGATACGAGAACGGCGATCTTACGGGAATGGACCTGAACCTTTATCAAAATCAGCTTTCAGAAAAAAAAATCGCTTATGCACAAGCGCTGATCAATTATAAAATCGAACTGTTAAATTTAAAGATCCAAAGCTTGTATGACTTTGAGGCCAATGAACCGGTAATCCCCTCCGAACTTTATATAAATGAAAACAATCAATAAGCATCCAATGAAGAAGATAAAATTCCTTTCACTCATTCCCCTTGTTGCAGCCATCGCATCCTGCAACACACAGAGTACGTCAGAAGGCACCGAACTGGCAGTCCCGGTTTCGGTGGAAGATGTAAAACCTCAAAGCATCCGGCAATATGTAAATACTACCGGAACGGTGAATGCCACTTCCGAAATGGTGGTGAACGCTGAAATGGCCGGGGATTATTTCCTGCAAACCAATCCGGCCACAGGCCGGCCCTTTAAGCTGGGTGACCGGGTGACCAAAGGACAGGAGATCATCCGCTTTGAAAATGAAGAGTACGAAAACAGCCTCGCCCTCGAGGCCGTGAAGCTGGACCTGGAAATCTCGGAACAGGAGTACGAAAAGCAAAAATCACTCTACGAAAAAGGGGGAGTAACCCTCTATGAACTGAGAAATTCAGAGGTGGCCAAAACCAATGCACAATACAATTATGAAAATGCACAGATACAACGGGCCAAAATGACCATTGAGGCCCCCTTCTCCGGAATAATTGTGGAACTCCCCCATTATACCAAAGGAACACGGGTGGCTTCGGGATCACATATGTTCACCATTATGGACTACCGGCAAATGTACCTGAAGATCAACCTTCCCGAAAAAAATAT
>JAGYMR010000131.1 GCA_018400515.1 Tangfeifania sp. | reverse complement strand
TGCAATGCATGAATTAAATGATAAACAAGTTTTAAAATGGGAAAAGACAACTGGACAATAAAGGATATCCCTGATTTATCGGGAAAGGTAATCATCGTGACCGGCGGAAACAGCGGTCTGGGTTTTGAATCGGTAAAAGCCTTTGCTGAAAAAGGGGCTGAGGTTATTATGACATGCCGTTCCAATGAAAAAGGGGAGAAGGCCAAATCGGAAATTATGCAGCGTAAGCCGGAAGGAAGTGTTGAGGTGGCTGAGCTTGATCTGGCTGATCTGAATTCGGTGCGCCGGTTTGCGGAAGAATTTCAGCACAGCCATTCCCGGCTGGATGTGTTGCTGAACAATGCCGGGATCATGACTACTCCCTATTTTCGGACCAAAGACGGGTTTGAAGGTCAGATGGGAACCAACCATCTGGGACATTTTGCCCTTACCGGTCTGTTGTTGCCGGTAATCCGGGAAACGCCGGCGTCGAGGGTAGTCAGTGTAAGCAGCACGGCCCATAAAGGAGGTGAAATGGATTTTGACAACCTGCTTTTTGAGGATGGGGAAGGGTACACCCCCATGAAATCTTACAGCCGCTCCAAACTGGCTAATCTTTTGTTTACTTACGAGTTACAGCGTTTTTTTGAAGCCGGTGGAATCAACAGCATGTCTGTGGCAGCGCATCCGGGGGTTTCACAAACCAATCTGTTCCGGTACCTTGATGAAAAATGGTACTTCCGGGTGGTGCGCCCCCTGTTTAAAGCTATTTCTCAGGATGGGAGCATGGGTGCTTTGCCGCAAATCAGGGCAGCAACTGACTCGCAGGTGCAAGGTGGTGAATATTATGGTCCCGGGGGTTTTATGGAACTGAAGGGTTATCCGGTAAGCGTCCAATCCAATGGTGTTTCACACAACGGGGAAGATGCCCGGAAGCTTTGGGAGGTCTCGGAAGAGCTGACAAAGGTGAAATTCGTTGTGCCCGCTTTTTATCAGGCAGTGGGGTAGGGTTAGGGTCGGCAGGTGTTTCCCTCGTATGGCCAAACCCTGTTTTGATTTGTTTCAGGGAGATTGAATTTTCGGAAGAGTTCGTTTCCCCGTTAATCCCATCACATTCCCGGTCATTACTTTGATCCCTGTTTCGATGGTTTTTTCGTAATCGGGGCGGAGGTGAGGGGAATGGAGCGGCCAGGGTTCTTTGCCTTCGGCTTTTAATTGTTGCATGAGTTCAGGACTGGTGCTGCCCAGCCAGATGAGGCAGATGGGAATATTCTCAGGAGTGCGTCCGTAAACGCCAAAATCTTCTGCTACCATGGCCGGGGCTGTTTTTACAATGTTTTCCGGTCCGATGATCTCAGTTGCATATTCGTAAATTTTTTCGCTCAAATCCGGGTTGTTTAATACCGGAGGAGTCTCATCGTCAAAGATATCTAACCCGGGCAAACGGTCTTCGGGCATGCCGGCCATTTGGGCTGCAGCGTTACTGATTCTCCGGATGGCGGCGATGATTTTTTCAATCACCTCGTCGGAGTAATAGCGCAGGGTAAGTTCCATCCTTACCTCGTCGGGGATGATGTTGGGCCGGGTGCCGCCGTGAATGGAGCCTACGGTAACCACTGCCGGTTCCAGCGGGCTGATTTCACGGCTGACAATCGTTTGCAAATCCATAACGATGCGCGAGGCAATCACAATGGGGTCGATGCATTTTTCAGGGTAAGCACCGTGGCCGCCTTTTCCATAGACTGTCAATACCGCCGTTTTTACTCCGGCAAATATGGGGCCCCCCACCAGGCCGATCTGTCCCGATTCCAGTTCCGGGTTGATATGGAAAGCCATGGCATAATCGGGTTTTGGAAAACGGGTGAACAATCCGGCCATGATGGCTTCATCTGCCCCCCCGCTAACCTCCTCGGCCTGCTGGGCAATGACTACCAGTGTTCCTTCCCAACGACTTTTCAGGGCTGCCAGCGTGCGGATAGTCCCTGTCCAAACCGACATGTGGATGTCATGTCCGCAGGCATGCATCACCGGAACTTCTTCTCCGTTCCGGTCTTCAGTCGTTTTGATGCTGGCAAAGTCCAGTCCCGTTTTTTCTTCCACAGGAAGAGCATCCATGTCGGTACGCAGCATGATAACCGGGCCATTGCCATTTTTAAAGACACCAACCACAGAGTTCCCACCCACATTTTCGGTCACTTCAAAACCGGCTTTTTTTAGTTCGGAAGCCATTCGTTTAGCAGTCTCAAACTCCTGAAGTGACAACTCCGGGTTTTGATGCAGGTGTTTACATAACTCAAGGGCATATCCGGTTTGCGCCCGTGCTTCTTGTTGAATTTCTTCAGAAAGCTGGGCAAATGCATTGTTTTGAAAGGTCATGGCAATAAGGATGAAAAATATTCTGGAACGCATACTTACGAACTTATTTTATTTTTATTACGAAAATAAGGAAAGTTTTGGGAATATGAGCAAAAAGAGGCTGACTCAATCTGTTGAAAGCCTCTTTTTGCTTTGATTTGAGTAGGATTACGGTGTTGGGGAAATTCCGTGTCTTAAGGTCAATCCAGAATCGGAGTCAGGACGATATTCCGGTACATCACTTTCCCGTGGTCGCCCTGCAGGTAAATGGGACCCGGTTTGAACACATCGGCAATGATTGCACCGCCGGTGGGACCGTATGCCGGCTGGTTGTCGATGATGGTTGTGCCGTTCAGTTTGACCGTCACATGTCGGTCGCACAGGGTGATGTCCATGGTTTGCCATTCGCCGGCGGGTTTTTCAGCCGATACTGTTGGCGCAACGCGGCTGTATAATCCTCCCATATTGTGGGAATCCAGTTCCTTCCCATAAGAATCGAATACCTGTATTTCATACATGCCCCGCAGATAGACTCCGCTGTTACTGCCTTTCGGAATATTCACCTCCAGCTTCAGGTTGAAGTCTTTAAATTCTTTTTCCGTACGTATGTTTCCATAGCGAATGTGTTCACCTTCCTTTTGTACCGGATCGTTCACCAGAACTCCGTCAACCACTTTAAACCCGTTGGCCAGTCCGGGATTGATCAATCTCCAGCCGGTCAGGTCTTTCCCGTTAAACAGTTCAACGGATTCGCCGTATTTCACTTTCGACAGGTTGGGTGCAGGTGGCACCGGGGGAAGTTTCCAGGCTTCAAATTTGGTTTTATTCACGCTCATTTGGTCGCGCGATGGTGAAACGGCAACGCCGGTCAGTTTTTCTCCTTTCATCGTAAACCGGTATGTTTGGGTGCTTACAAATTTTCTGCCGTTTTCATTCCTCTGACCCATTCTCCGTTCATTTACACGGGTGACTACCAGATTTTTATCGTCTTCGAAATATACATCGGCAACGGGCAGAACACTTCCGCCCTGCCAGAGCAGTTCGGCATCCAGATACCCTTTGTTTTCATGTACGTTTAACCAGCCCACCGATCCGCCGTCGATGGCAATGGTCCACATGCCGTAAAAATCTTTTTTTGAATTTTGTCCGTTCACGAGAAAAGCAGTAAAAATAAATACTGCACCAAACAGTAAAGAGAATTTCTTCATTTTTATCCAGTTTATTGATTCTAATTTTTCTTACAGCAAAAGTAGGAAAAAGATTGAATGAGTCCGGCATTTTTAAAATGATAAAATGGTTTTCCGGTATTGAGCCCTCAGGGTTTGTTTCATCAACCGTTGAATATTTGGTCAGGATGATCCGTCTTCGTTTTACGAGAATAAAAAATCTTGTGTATTTTAGCGGTGCATCATTCCCGGGAGATTCACCGGGATGTAAATTAATATCCTGCGGATGGAAAGAGAAGAAGCATACAAAGAGATCATCCGGTTACGAAAAGAACTGGAAGAGCACAACTACAGATATTACGTGCTGGCTCAGCCTGCAATCAGCGATTTTGAATTTGACATGAGGCTCCGGCAGCTGGAGAAGCTGGAGAAAGAATTTCCCGAGTTTACCGATCCGTATTCTCCTACGCAACGGGTGGGAAGTGATATCAGCAAAGCGTTTGAACAGGTTGTGCACCGGTATCCGATGCTATCGCTCAGCAATGCCTATTCGGAAGGAGAGATTATGGATTTCGACAACCGGATAAAAAAGCTCATTGGTCCGGACTTTGCATATGTTTGCGAGCTAAAATTTGACGGTTCGTCCATCAGTCTGCTCTACGAAAAAGGGAAGCTGGTGCGGGCAGTGACCCGCGGGGACGGAGTGAAGGGGGATGATGTCACCGCGAACGTTCGGACCATCCGTTCCATTCCGCTTGTATTACGGGGGAATGATTGCCCGGAAGTTTTTGAGATCAGGGGAGAGATTCTGATGCCGTTCAACGTGTTTGAAGAGCTGAATACCCAACGGAAAGAAGCCGGTGAGCCGCTGTTTGCCAATCCGAGAAATGCGGCTGCCGGAACCCTGAAAATGCTGAATCCTGCGGTGGTGGCCTCCCGAAAGCTGGATGCCACTTTCTATTCGGTGATGGGCGACAACCTGCCTGTCGACGGGCACTATGAAATGTTGAGGAAAGCCGCGGAATGGGGATTCAAAATATCGGAAGCCATGCAATTATGCGAAAACCTGGACCGGGTTTTTGAGTACATCAAAAAGTGGGATGAGGAACGCCATAAGTTACCGGTTGCCACCGACGGAGTGGTGATCAAGGTGAATTCACGCAATTTGCAGGAGGAACTGGGGTCCACGGCCAAGTCGCCGCGCTGGGCCATTGCCTATAAGTTTAAAGCGGAGAGCGCAACAACGGTTTTGCGTTCGGTTTCTTACCAGGTGGGACGCACCGGAGCAGTGACTCCGGTGGCCAATCTCGATCCGGTGCTGATTGCCGGAACAGTGGTAAAAAGGGCTTCCCTGCATAATGCCGATATTATTAAAAATCTCAATCTGCATTTGAATGATACCGTTTTTGTAGAAAAAGGCGGTGAGATTATCCCCAAGATCACTGCTGTTGATGCCGGGAAAAGACATCCGATGGCTCAGCCTGTTGCTTTTATTGAAAAATGCCCCGAGTGTGGAACACCCCTTGTGCGCAATGAAGGAGAAGCAGCACATTACTGTCCCAATGATACGGGTTGTCCGCCTCAAATCAAAGGGAAAATGGAACATTTTGTGAGCCGTAAAGCCATGGACATCGACGGTCTGGGAGCGGAGACCGTCGAATTGCTTTACAACCGCGGACTGGCTAAAGGCATTGCCGATCTGTATCTGCTGAAAAAAGATCAACTCGCCGCACTGGAACGGCTGGGTGAAAAATCGGCACAACGGATACTCGACGGACTGGATGAATCGAAGAAAGTGCCGTTCGAGCGGGTTCTTTTTGCTCTGGGTATCCGGTATGTGGGAGAAACCGTGGCGAAAAAGCTGGCGATGGAGGTTCATTCCATCGATCACCTGGCAGGGAAAACAGAGGAGGAACTGATGGCCATTGATGAAGTGGGAGAGCGGATCGCCGAAAGCATTGTTGATTTTTTTTCCAAGCCGGAGCATCATGAGATGATAGCATCTTTGAAAAAACAGGGTCTTCAGTTTGAGCTCAACAACGAGCAGTCAGCGAATAGATCCGGCAAGCTGAAGGGAATGCGTATTGTGATCTCCGGAACGTTTGAAAAACATTCGCGCGACGAGCTGAAGCAGCTGATTGAGCAACACGGGGGGAAGAATGTGACCTCTGTTTCCAAAAAAACAAGCTACCTGCTGGCGGGCAGGAATATGGGACCCGGCAAACTGGAAAAAGCAGAGAAATTCGGTATTCCTGTCATTTCAGAAGAAGATTTTATGGGGATGATTTTTTAAAATTTTTCATTCCCGTCTGTTTTTTTTTACAATATATTAACTTTGTGCCGCAACAAATGAAGCTGATTGAAAAATATGCTAACCGGAAACTTCGCCAAAAGGCAAATGCGATGGAACGCCGGGTGAAGTTGCCTGATCCTGAGTCAGTCAGGAAAGTGGGGGTATTATGGCAGCCTGTTGATTCAGATGCATTTAGGTATCTTCGTGATCATTTTTCCGGTTCGCAGGTTATTTTCAGAAACCTGTGTGTGCAAACAAATAATCCGTTGGAAGATGCGGGGGCGAATATTATTACTCCGAAGGATTTGAACTGGCTGGGGTTTCCCAAACCGGGACGAGCGGACGAATTTCTGGAAACCGGTTTTGACCTGTTATTGAATGTCGCTTTGGAGCAAAATCTGGTGCTCGATTACCTGACGGCTCTCAGCAAAGCACATTTTAAAATCGGCTGGTCTCCTGATCAATATAACTTTTTCGACTTGAATATTAATATTAGCGGGAAAGCAGATTCATTGTTTCTTGCCAAACAACAAATTTTCTATCTTCGTCAACTGAATGAAAAAAAATAAGTTATGAATCATCCATTTAAGGGTGCAGGCGTAGCGCTGATTACGCCTTTTACCACGAATAACACCATTGATTTTGATGCACTTGGTCAGATCGTCGGCAACCAGGTTAAAGGAGGAACTGATTATTTGGTAGCCCTTGGTACAACTGCTGAAACTCCAACACTGACGGCCACTGAGAAGCATGAGGTTGTTCGGTTTGTGAAAGAGAAGAAAGAAAAACTGCCACTTGTGGTGGGGTTGGGCGGAAACGACACCCGGAAGATCATCAGGCAAATGGATAAGTTTGATTTTGATGGAGTAGACGGATTATTGATCGTTACGCCTTACTACAATAAACCAACACAGGAAGGGATGTTCAGGCACTATTCAGCCATTGCCGAAGTCAGTCCGGTCCCCCTTATTTTATACAACGTTCCTTCCCGGACTGGTGTTAATTTGAAAGCAGATACCGTTATCAGGCTTTCAGAAAAAGCTGACAATATTATTGCGGTAAAGGAAGCTTCCGGAAACTTGTCGCAGATTGCCCGGATCAATAAGTACACCGCTGATGGTTTTGCTGTTTTGTCGGGGGATGATGCGATGGCTCTGCCGATTATGTCCCTGGGAGGCATGGGCGTTATTTCAGTGATAGCCAATGCACTGCCCGGTAAGTTTAGCAGCCTGATCCATCTGGCCCTGGATGGCAAATATGACCAGGCCCGTGAATTGCATTTTGAATTGATTGAACTCTTCAAACTTCTCTTTAAAGAAGGCAATCCCGGAGGCATTAAAGCATTGCTGAACATCCAGGGAGTGATTCAAAATGAATTGCGTACACCGCTCTGTAAGATAAGTGACGGGACATATGATGAAATCCGGTCGGCATTTCAAAAGCTGACCTGAAAGATAAAAAGTGCCGGGACTGATTTTTTGGTTTGAAAATCAAAATCTTTTGTATACTTTTGCGCGGGTAATTTTAAGCCGTTGTTATTGAAAGCGATGCTGCGGGTCGATCCGGGCGTAGATCACAAAGAACGAATAGACGTTCCAGAGCCGCAGCAGAAACTCGGGGATGCTCTCCTTGATGGCCCGCTCGCTGTAGCGAATGCTCGTCCAGGGGGGCTGAGCGGCCAGGAAGAACCAGCGCAGAGCGT
>JAGYMR010000130.1 GCA_018400515.1 Tangfeifania sp. | reverse complement strand
ACAAGCCGGTTATTTCGCCCCGGCTTGGCGTTAACTATAAATTTTCCGGCGCCCTCTCCCTGTTCGCAAACGCAAGCCACGGTTTTTCCACCCCCACCTTTGAGGAGACATTGTTGCCGGAGGGAGCGATCAACCCTGACATAAAACCTGAAAGCGGATGGAGCCTGGAAGCAGGAGTGCGGGCTCATCCCGGCAACCGGTTACAGGCAACCCTCAGCTATTACAGAATATACATAAAAAACCTGCTGGTAGCCCGCCGGACCGGTCAGGATGCGTATGTGGGAGTCAATGCCGGGGAATCGCTGCATCCCGGACTGGAAGCGGAGTTACACTGGTCGGTATTGCAACCGGGAACGTTTCCGTCCCTTGTTGTCAATGGCAATGCCACCCTGGCCAATTATCATTTTCAGGATTTTGTGGATGCCGGAATTGACTACTCCGGAAAATTACTGCCCGGAACAACCCGGAATACCTGGTTGCTGGCGGCCACTTTTCAGCCGGAAAAAAACATCCGCATTAAAACAGGACACCGGCATACAGGTAAAATGCCGGTGAACGATGCCAATTCAACCTTTACGGATCCGTACGGCATAACATCGCTGGAAGCGGGTTACCGGAAAAACATTCAAAAGGTCCAAATTGAGCTGAAAGCCGGTATCCAAAACCTGTTCGATGTGCATTATCCCTCGATGCTGGCTGTCAATGCCCCGTCGTTCGGGGGCAATCTGCCGCGGTATTACTACCCGGGGAATCCCCGGAACTTTTTTGTTTCCCTGCTGGTGGCCCTTCATTCCCGCCAGAACAACAATTAAGGCTCAAACAACAATTGAATCCGGTATCCGTTCCCCGGATTGACCTTTTCATCCATTAAGTGATAAACCGGGTGCAGCGTCAAATTGGAATCCATCACATTAAACTCCCGGACGCCTGTTTTTTCAATGCTCAATTTCCCGGGCAGTTTCACCGCTTCAGGACGGTCATCAACTCCTAAAACCAAAGGACCATACTGAATTTTGAACAGACCCGGTGGCGTATTGCTTCCAACGGGCTTCACTTTTTGGGGATGCTGGCTGAAGGCAATTTCATAATGATCGCCTGCCTGAAATTCACCGCGGATAACCAAAAAATCGTTATCCATTACCACATCCATCTTTTTCCCCCCTTTTGCCAGCCGGATATTTTCCATCCAGCGGGGAATAAATAATTTAATAACAGCTTCATCCGTCAAATGGCTTTCCCTGATTGACAAATCAACCTTTTGCCCAAAGGGATAGCCGGTTTCCACCTGAACGGCCATGGAGCCGCCGGGCATTTCGATCTCCGCCTCCGAAGGCTGCATATCCACGATAAAAACCGTATCGCCCCTGCGGAAAAAGAGCGACTGCACCCGTTCGGCAATTCCTTCTGCTCCCCGCATAGTGCAACACCAGTGGGCTTCATAAGCATGCACCTCCAGAAAGTGATCGCTGGGCCCGACACAGTTGGAAAGTCCAAATCCCCCATTGTCGCGCTGCTCAAAGGAGATGGCATTGTACCAAATTAACTGGGCATCTTCCAGGTATTTTATTTCACCGGTATGCTTCCAAAGATCGAGCGCTAACTGATAAGAATCTACCACCGCACAAGGCTCTGTCCACTCCGGACGCTGAAACCAGTTGTAATTTTCGTAGTTTTCCGTCATGCCCGCTGCCTTGTAAAGATCGTACCGTTCAATAACCCCTTTAAGCAACCCTTGGTCTCCGGTAATCCCGTAAAGCCTCACCAGTCCGCGCAACGCTGTAAGCGTAGCATGGGTCTGCGCTTTTATCTTATACAGATCAGCCTCAAGAAAACGACCAGCCATCTCATAACAAATGGCTTTCAGCTCCGGTGTTTTCAAAATGCTGTAGGCCTGGATCACCCCATCCATAAAAATAAAATCGCATCCCACATCGGAGGAAAGCAGCCATCCGTCGAGTACCTTTTCCTGGGTCCCCATATATCCTCCGGCATCTTCCCGCAAAGCGGGCTTTATCGGATAATTTTTGTGAAATCCTTTTGTCGGAAGCACCAAATTCTGTACGATTATTTCAAGATAACGGCGTACAACGGGATCGCCGGTCAACAGATAATATTCAGACAATCCCCGCAGCAACCATCCGTGGCCGGAGAGTTGTTGCTCACTGAGGACCCCCTCGTAGATTTTCCCCATGTACCCCTGGGAATTAAAATGGCGGGGCAGGTCTTCCACAATTTGCTCCAGGTATTTGGCCTCCCGGCCCGAAACTTTTTGCAACAGGGTCTGCCCCAAAATCAACCTTCCCGGCAAATCGCCCGGCCAGACCTCCTCATGGTAATGCCGGCTGGGCACCTCATAAAGGGTATCCGGAATATACCGCCCGGTTTCAAGGCGGTGAAAATTTTGAAGCATCCGCTTTTCCAAAGGTCCGCCCACCCGGGCAATAACCTCTTCCGGAAGCCGGTTTTCATTGCCGGGAAGCTCCCGGTTACAGCTGGTAATGATACTTGTAAAAAAAATGATTCCCCATCCGAATCGAAATACTTTCTTCATATAGATTAATTTTTGTGGCATTTATTCATTCTCTTTTGTGGTTATTAATCATGCGCGTTTCAGCAATAAGCCCGGTCCCTACTCCATCCGCACAATCTTTGGATAAAAAACCCCCAGGATCTCCACCAGGTCATTTTGTGCCTCCATGACGCCGTTGATGTCTTTATAGGCAAATGGCGACTCTTCCGGTCCCCCGCCCAGCAACTCCACCCCCTGCTCCTCCAGGTAATCTTTCAGCTGCCTTTCGGAAAACGTTTTTTTTGCCTGATTGCGGGACATGAGCCGGCCGGCTCCATGGGCTGCAGAACAAAGGGATTCCGGGTTGCCTTTTCCTACAACGATATAAGCCGGGGAGGCCATGGTTCCGGGAATAATGCCAACATCCCTAACACCAGCTGGTGTTGCACCTTTCCGGTGTATGACAAGCTCTTCACCGGTATTGAGCTCCTCCTTCCATGCAAAATTATGATGATTTTCGATGATGGCAAGCGGTTTTTCCCCCAGTGCCCGGGCCAGGCGGCGGTGAATGATCCGGTGATTGGCATGCGAATAATCGCCCGCCAGCTGCATAGCCGCCCAGTATTCCTGCCCCTCTTCGGTATCCAGGTTGAGCCAGGCCAGCCGGGCAGCTTCCCCCGAAAGATCCAGCTTTTCTTTAGCTATCCGGGTGTAATGCCTGCATATCTCGGCGCCAAAATTGCGGGAGCCGGAATGACTCAGGATCGCAAAATAGTGTCCGGGTTGTAAGTCAATCAGCGGCGAGTAATGGTCGATTCTGACCATCCCCGCATCCACAAAATGATTGCCATGACCTGAAGTCCCCAGCTGTTCAACAAATTTTTTTTGCAACGATTTTAAAAATTTTATTTCCCGGAATTCGGGACGCTCTAAAATCTCATGGTCCCGCTCATCCGGAAATTCAGAAAGTCCGAACCGGGTATGGTTCATTAAAGCATTCTTTATGCGCCCCCGCTCTTCCTCCACTTTTCCCGGGGAAGAAGAAAAAACGGAAAGACACATCCGGCAGCCGATATCCATCCCCACGCCATAGGGGATCACTGCATTATAAGTCCCCAATACCCCCCCGATCGGCAGGCCGTACCCCACATGAGCATCTGCCATGAGGGCCCCCTTCACCGATACAGGTAATTTCATAGCCATCTCCATTTGATGAGTGGCTTCAGAATCAATGTTTTTTTCACCAAAGATCTGAAAACTAAGCGCCGTTTTTTTCAGTTCAGGCTTTTTCTTTGGTTTTCCGGCTCGCTTTCCCGATAAAAACCGGGCAAGATCACTGAAAACAGGGTCTTTTAAATAACTCTCCGGTTCGGCGTTCAATTTTTCCAGTTTTTCCAGCACGCCGGACTTTTCCGCACGCTTGCACCGTTGATTTACAAGCTTTATGGCCAGGGAGATGCCCTGGTTATTGGTATAACCTATCCGTTTTAACTCTTTTCCGCGCAATTTTAACTTTTTCATACGATTAAAATTGTTTACTTTCAAAGGCATCATTTGGAATGCGCATGTATTGTAATCATTCCCCAGGCTGTATATATTTTACATGCTCGATTCATTGCTACCTTTTTGAAACCCTGAAAAAAAATCCCTATTTTTAACAAAAACGAACTATTTCCCAATAGGGGAACGAAAATGCTGGGCTGGGGGTTACTCCCCTGCGGGGCATTCCCTTATTTCCAAATGAAGGCATCCCGGTTTCCGGAAAATCCCGGAAATACAAAAGTAAAAAACCTGCCTGAAGACAAAAAAAATAAAAATGCGGCAGACCTACCTTGGCATCGAATTCACCCTCCTCTTTTTCGGGGTTCCGCTGTTAATTTTCTTTTATCCGGTGGTCATCCATCCTGTTTCACTGCTCCTGCCCGTTTCAGGAGGGCTATTGCTTTATTTCCTCTTCAACAAGGATTTTCAATTCAAGTCTTTGATCCGCTTCAACATCCCAGGGAGAATGTTCTGGAAAAACACAGGCATTGCCCTGCTGGCCGGTCTTTTCATGACCGCATACGTCTTTTTATTTGAAAGGGAGAACCTCTTCAACCTGCCCCGGGAAAACCCGCATTTATGGCTGATCATCCTGCTCTTTTACCCCCTCTTTTCGGCCACCCTCCAGGAGATCATTTACCGGACCTTTTTGTTCAGGCGTTACGCCTCCCTTTTCACCAACAGGCATCTCCTGGTGCTTGCCAGTGCTGTCAGCTTCAGCTTTGTGCACATTGTTTACTACAGCCTGCTCTCCCTGTTGCTGAGCTTCATTGCCGGGATTTATCTGGGCTGGCTTTACGAAAAAACCAAAAGTGTACTATTTACCGCCATTTTGCATGGAATTTTGGGTATCCTGGTATTCTCGACCGGACTGGGCCCCCATTTCTGGCAAAACATGGAAAAGTGGTTGTAAAACAAAAATACGATTCCCGATTGAATGCATTTAACAAATAATCATTTTAACAAATACCCGGATATGGACAATAAAAAGAATGTGACGGCTCCCGCAGATTTCAACTTAGCACTACTTGGTTGTGGCAAGGTGGCCCACCTCCATGCAAAAGCAATAGAAAACCTCCCCGAAGCCCGTCTGGCAGCTGTATGGAGCCGTACGGAAAAAAATGCAGCGAATTTTTCACGGCAGTACGCCACCAAAGCCTATGAGAATATCCGGGAGATGATAACCAAAGAGAAAATTGATTTGGCCATTGTATGCACTCCGCATCCCTTTCACCGGTCGCCCGCAGAAGAAGCAGCAATGGCCGGGGCGCATGTGTTGGTGGAAAAACCGCTGGCCTCCACCCTCGGGGATTGTGATGCCATGATCAAAACCTGCGAAAATGCCGGGGTCCGGCTCGGCGTTGTCAGTCAGCGCCGCTGGTATGCTCCTGTAAAAAGAGTGAAAGATGCCATTGATGCCGGAAAGATTGGCCGGCCGGTACTGGGCACCATCCAGATGCTGGGCTGGCGCGATAAAGAGTATTATGACGCCGATGCCTGGAGGGGGACCTGGCAAATGGAAGGAGGGGGTGTCCTTGTCAATCAGGCCCCGCATCAGCTGGATCTTTTGCTCTGGTTCATGGGAGAGGTGGAAGAGGTTTACGGATGGTGGGGGAACCTGAACCATCCCTTTATTGAAGTGGAAGACACCGCCCTGGCCATTATCCGTTTTAAAAACGGCGGCGCCGGAAATATCCTTGTAAGTAATTCCCAGAAGCCCGGCATCTACGGGAAAGTACATGTGCACGGGGAAAACGGGGCATCGGTAGGTGTCCAGACCGATGGCGGGGCCATGTTCGTGGCGGGAATGTCGAATATCCTTGAACCACCGGTCAATGACCTGTGGACCATCTCCGAGGAAGAGAAAAAACTGAAAAAATGGGTGAAAGAAGATGCGGCATTTTTTAACTCCGTCAATCCCACCGTTTATTACATGGAAAGGCAAATCGCAGATTTCCTGAATGCTATAAAAAACGGCCACGAACCGATGGTAACGGGCCACTTCGGAAGACGGACTGTAGAACTGTTTACCGCGGTTTACCGTTCGGCCCGGGACAATAAACCGTTAAAGTTTCCGCTGTTCCCCGAAAAAGAAAGAACCGACATGGACGGAAGGTTCTGATCGCAGGAGCAATCAATCTTCTCCGGAAAACAAATGTTTACAATCCGGCATATTTTAAAAACTCCCTGCGCACCGATTTGTCCCTGAACTGTCCTCCGTATTCCGCCGTAACGGTAGTGCTGCTTTCATCCTGAATGCCCCTGCAGGAAACACACATGTGCTTGGCGTCGATGACTACCGCCACATCTTCAGTTTTCAAAACCTTCTTTAATTCCCGCGCAATCTGCACCGTCAGACGCTCCTGAACCTGTGGCCGGCGCCCAAAATAATCGACAATGCGGTTGATCTTGCTCAGTCCAATTACCTGCCCGCTGGAAATATACCCTACATGAGCCTTCCCTACGATTGGCAGAAAATGATGCTCACAAAAGGAGTTGAGATTAATATCCTTTTCAACCAGCATTTCATTGTATTTAAACTTGTTTTCAAAAACCGAGATTTGGGGTTTGTTTTCGGGATTTAAACCGTAAAATATCTCCTGAATAAACATTTTAGCCACCCGGTGCGGCGTTCCACGGAGGCTGTCATCGGTCAGATCCAGCCCCATCGTTTCCATAATCTCGCGGAATTGGCCTTCAATAACCGCCATCTTTTCCAAATCGCTGGTTTCAAAAGCATCGGGTCGCATGGGCGTTTCCGCGGATGTACCTATATGATTGTCACCAAGTATTTCAAAAGAAGCGGCACTATGTTGTTGAAACGGACGTTCCCCGTTCAGTTTTCCGTTTCCGTTCAGATTTTTAAGAATCAATTCGTCTTTCATGTGTTTATCATTTTTTTTAAGTTTTGAAACGAAACTTGCCCGATTGAAAAACGTATCATTATTCCCAATTTTTTGGCATGCCCGTTTCATTTTTTCCAGTTTTCCTGTTTCCAAAAAAATATCCCTGGTGAAAACGGCAAAAACAAACCGCCTTCAGGTTTTTTATTTGTTCCTATTGTAACAGCCCACGGATGTATTTGTTTAACAACAAACAACAAATACTTAAACAACAAACAACGAACAACTAAGAGCTGAAAATAATCGAACAAAAAATTCGCCTTCAAAGAGATTTTCTTTAATTTTATGAAAAAAACCAATTCGTTAAATGATGTTAAATATTTCGAAAAAGATTTTCTGTTTGGCCGGCCTTTCCACTTTTTTAGGAGCAAATTTTTCTGCTGCCGCTACTCCTTCATCTGATTCCCAACCCAACATTCTGGTTATTCTGGTAGACGATCTTGGGTATGGGGACCTGTCGGTGAATGGGGGCCGGGACATTCGTACCCCCCACATTGACGCTTTGTTTGAAAAGGGAATGACTTTCACCAATTTTTATGCGAACTGCACCGTATGTTCTCCCACCCGG
>JAGYMR010000013.1 GCA_018400515.1 Tangfeifania sp. | reverse complement strand
TGCAGGAGCAGGTTTAACGATTGTTCCGCGGCATGTGCTGGGGGGGACCCGGGTTCCTGCACCCTCCGATCAGCTTACAAAAGCCATTATCGGGGTTGGCGGCATGGGCCGCGGTCACATTCCCTATGAAGGTACCCGTGTGGTAGCTATTTGTGATGTTGACAAAGCGCATCTGGATATGGCGCAAGGGCAGATTGGCTATCAGGTGAAGCAGTTTCATGATTTCCGGGAATTGTTGCAATTGCCGGAGGTTGATATTGTTCATATTGCCACACCGCCCCATTGGCATGGCCTTATGGCGGTGGAAGCTGCCAAAGCGGGGAAAGATATCTGGTGCGAAAAGCCGATGACCCGAACCATTGGTGAGGGGAAAAGGGTCGTTGAGGCGGTGAACGCCCACGGCCGTATGTTCCGGCTGAATACCTGGTTCCGTTTCAAAGATCCGTTCTATGGCCTGGGTACCGAGGTGGAACCTTTAAAAAAGGTCATAGACAGCGGCATTCTCGGATGGCCGCTCAAATTTACTGTCAGCGGAATAACCGGTTTTGACTGGAAATTTTTTTGGAGCGGGGAGATGAACCTGGAGCCACAGCCGGTTCCTGAAAACCTGGACTATGATATGTGGCTTGGTCCTGCTCCCTATAAACCTTATCATCCGGACCGGGTGCACTCCAAGTTCCGGGGGTACTGGGATTATGACGGCGGCGGACTGGGCGATATGGGGCAGCACTACCTCGACCCGGTTCAGTACATGCTGGGCAAGGATCACACCAGCCCGGTAAGCATTGAAGTGGATGCACCCCAGCAGCATTACGACGCTGTGGGTACTTGGCGCCGGATTGAATATACCTATGCCGACGGGTGTAAGATTATCCTCGATGGTGAAAACAGGGACAAGGATGCTGCCTATGTGGAGGGTCCGGACGGAAAAATTTTCCGGGGGTTTAAATCGGATATTCCTCATTTGCAGGATTTCCTTAAATCCCTGCCCAACCCTGAGCCACAAATTCCGGTTTTTTCGGAATCGGTGAAAACGCGCAAAAAGTTTGCACTAAACGAAACCAACGGATTCCGCTCATCTACACTGGTGAATCTTGGAATTACCGCTGTTCGTCTGGGACGTTCACTCCGGTTCGATCCGGAAAAACTCCGTTTTATCGATGACGAAGGTGCCAATTATATGATTAACCAGCCCATGCGTGCTCCCTGGACCATTTAAATCTTTTTTGTTGAACATGCCTTTAACGATGAAAAAAATGAGTAAAAGAATATTTGCTTCGATCGCATTTTTTGTTTTTGCCCTTTTTGCCACGGGCAGTTTTGCCCAGGAAAACCGGACACTGGACACAAAAGTGGCGGATGTCCTGGCCCAGATGCCAACCAATGACCTGGTCCACCGCGACCGCTTAATGAATGAACTGATAGCCCTTGGGCCGGAAGGATTCCGGGAAATCGCAACGATGTTGACGCCCCCCGGTACGGGTGATGATACTGCTGTGCGCTTTGCATTGAACAGCCTGGCCCGGTATGTCAGTGAATTTGGAAAGGAGGAGGAGCGTGATTTTATTGAAACCGCTCTCTTGGAAGCTCTTGACAACCGGTTCCATACCGAAGTAAAAACTTTCCTGATGAACCAGTTAAACCTGGTGGCCGGCGGGAAAACGGTGGATGCATTGGCCGGTTATCTGGCGGAGGGACCATTGACTGAGCCTGCTACCCAAACGCTTTTGGCTGTTGGTTCAAAGGATGCGGCACAGGCGCTTCTGGGTGCCTTGCCCGCGGCAGATAAGAAAACCCGGGTAACCCTGGTACGGGCACTGGGACAGTTGCGGTGCAGGTCCGCACTGGAAGCGATCACTCCTTTGGCCGGATCAAAAGATCCCGGTTTAAGGAAAGTAGCTCTTGAAGCTTTGGCGGCCATCGGCGATCCCGGATCTTATAAGCGGTTGCTGAAAGCTGCAAAAAGTGTTGATTTTGCGTATGAACCCACCCGGTCCGCTGCCTCCTTTTTAACCTATGCCAGACGGCTGGCGGAAAACGGGGAAACCCGCCTGGCACAAAAAGCACTGAAAAAGATCCTGAAGGCCAATAAGGAGCAGGGGAAATGGCATCATGCTGCCGGCGCACTGGCTATTTATGCCCGTCATTTCGGCTACGAGGCCATGCCCCTTTTGTTAAAAGCGGTAGAAGAGGAGAATAAAGCCTTCCGGTACGCCGTGTTGAACATTGGCGGGGACATTGGCGGGGTTGCCGGAACCCGGCAATGGATGGAGAAAGCCGAAGGCGTGCCTGCCGGTACAAAAGCTGAGATCATTGATATGCTGGGCCGCCGGGGCGATCCGCTGGCCGTGGATTTTGTGGCTCAAAACCTGGAATCTGCTTCACTGCTGGTGCGGCAGGAGGCCATCAATGCTTTGGTTCAGCTGAAAGGGAAACAAGCTACGGATCTGTTGATCGGTCACCTGGCGGCAGGAAATGATGTGGAGGCAACCCAAAAAGCCTTGATGCAATTGCTCGACCAAAAGCATCTGGGACCCGTTGCAGCAAAACTGGATGAAACGGAGGGAACTGTTAAAGCCGCTTTCATCGATTTGATCGCTGCCAAAGCAGGAACTCAATATTTCAATAAAGTCCTTGCCATTACCGGTTCGGAGAACGAAGCAGAAAAAACAGCGGCCTTTCGTGCTTTGAAGCATGTCTCCTCCGGAGAAAACCTTCCGGACCTTATCCGGTTGCTGCTTTCAGCCGCCGGTGAAACGGAAATTGAACAGGTTCAGATGGCTGTTGTGGCTGCCGCCAGGAACATTGAGGCGGAGAGGACCGAAGAGGGGCTGCTGTTGCAGGCCCTGGAGACGACCTCCCAAAAAGCGCGGATTATATCCATCCTGCCCAAAATTGGCGGGGATGTGGCCCTCGAAAAGGTGACCCACTATTTTTCCAACGGTTCGGGAGATTTGAAAGAGGCAGCGTTTGAAGCCCTGGTAAGCTGGAATGATTATTCCGCAGCCCGTTCGCTCTACAAAATTTGCCGGTCGGCCTCCGGCGAATTCAAGACCAGGGCTTTCTCCAGCTTTGTCCGGCAAGTCCGTTCGGCCAATATTCCCGATGATCAAAAATTACTGCAATACCGGAAAATTATGCCTCATGCTTCAGGTGCCGATGATCAGAAACAGGTCATTGAAGCCACCGGAAACCTGAATACTTTCCTTTCCCTGGTTTACCTGGAACAGTTTCTGAACCGGGAACCTTTGCAACAGACAGCCGCAAGGGCCATTATGAAAATTGCCCTGCCCAATTCCAACGGGGAACATGGTTTTACGGGCCGGAAAGTGCGGAACCTTCTGGAGAAAGTGGCCTCGGTTATTCAGGGAGAGGATAGCCAGTACCACATCATCAATATTAAAGATTATCTGGAGGAGATGCCGGAAGAAGAGGGGTTTGTTTCCATGTTCAACGGCAAAAACCTGGAGGGCTGGCAGGGCCTGGTGGGCAATCCCGTTACCCGGGCTGAAATGACCGAAGCGGAACTGGCAGATAAACAGAAAGAAGCCAACAAGGTGATGCATGAAAACTGGAGTGTGAAAGACAATACCATCGTTTTTTCCGGAAAAGGGGCCAACATTTGCTCCGTTAAGGAGTATGGCGATTTTGAGCTCATCGTTGACTGGCGCATTACCAAAAATGGGGACAGCGGCATTTACCTGCGGGGAACCCCCCAGGTACAGGTGTGGGATACCTCCCGCGTTGAAGTCGGCGCACAGGTGGGCTCCGGAGGATTATACAACAACCAGAAACATGAAAGTAAACCCCTGAAAGTTGCCGATAATCCGGTAGGGGAGTGGAATACGTTTCACATTACCATGATTGGGGAAAATGTGACGGTTTACCTGAACGGGGAGCTGGTGGTGGACAATGTACCCCTGGAAAATTACTGGGACCGGTCCCGTCCGATATTCGACAAAGGTCCCATTGAGTTGCAGGCCCATGGAACCAACCTGGCTTTTCGCGATATTTATGTCCGGGAGATCAACACAGCGGAGATCGGCCTGACCAGAGAGGAGATCTCGGAAGGGTTTGTATCCCTTTTTAACGGCAGAAACCTCGATGGCTGGCGGGGGAACAAAACCGATTATGTGGCCCGTGACGGTGAATTACTCGTCAGGCCCGAAAGGGGAGGTCACGGGAATCTATATACCGCTGAACAATACAGCGATTTTATTTTCCGGTTTGAATTCCAGCTGACCCCTGGCGCAAATAACGGCCTTGGGATAAGGGCTCCCCTTGAAGGGGATGCCGCGTATGTGGGCATGGAGCTGCAGATCCTCGATAATACAGCGCCCATCTATGCGAATTTAAAACCTTATCAGTATCATGGTTCGGTTTACGGGGTCATTCCTGCCAAACGTGGATTTTTGAACCCCGTTGGGGAGTGGAACTCCCAGGAGGTGATCGTTAAGGGATCGAAGGTGAAAGTGATCCTCAACGGCGAGGTGATCCTGGATGGCGATATTGCAGCGGCCAGTGAGGACGGGACAGCCGATGGAAGAAACCATCCAGGCCTGAAGCGGGAAAAAGGCTATATCGGATTTTTGGGACACGGATCGGAGCTGAAGTTCAGGAATATCCGTGTGAAAGCGTTTTAATACATTTAAAACAGCCTCCGGAAATATCCGGGACTTTTGAAAAAAAACCGCCCCCGGGTCAGGGAGGCGGTTTTTTTTTAGTGTCCGTCAATATAATCAGGAGTCTGGTTTAGAAAGTTCGCTGACAAGGCTTGCGAAGCCCGAAAAATGTGAGTTTACTATTCGTAAATGACCATTTTGAGGGCAAGCGTAACGCAGTCAGCGGACTTTATAGACAGACTCTAATTATCATTAAATTCTTTTTTTATAAGCTGTTTACTGCATTCAGGTCCTCAAAAGCCTTTTGCAGGCGGGCAACCATTGACTCTTCCCCTTTGCGCAGCCATGCACGCGGGTCATAGATCTTTTTATTGGGTTTGTCCTCGCCTTCGGGATTTCCGATCTGTCCCTGCAGGTAATCATGCTTTTCTGCTTCGTAAGCACGGACACCATCCCAGAAAGCCCACTGCGTATCGGTATCGATGTTCATCTTGATCACGCCGTAATCGATGGCTTCGCGGATATCCTCCAGCGAAGAACCGGATCCTCCGTGGAAAACAAAATCCACCGGAAAATCATCGTCCAGTCCGTGCTTCTCTTTGATGTATTTTTGAGAGTTTTTCAGTATGGCAGGCTGAAGTTTTACATTTCCCGGTTTGTATACCCCGTGAACATTCCCGAACGAAGCAGCCACCGTAAAGTTGGGGCTCACTTTTTTAAGTTCTTCGTAAGCATAACAAACCTCTTCGGGTTGTGTGTAAAGCTTGGCACTGTCCACATCGGCGTTGTCAACACCATCTTCCTCGCCGCCGGTAATGCCAAGTTCGATTTCAAGGGTCATCCCTATTTTTGACATCCGTTCGAGGTATTTTTTACTGATCTCCATGTTTTCTTCGAGGGACTCCTCCGAGAGGTCGAGCATGTGTGAACTGAACAGGGGCTTCCCGGTTTCCGCGAAGAATTCTTCACCTGCATCCAGCAATCCGTCAATCCATGGCAGCAGCTTTTTTGCTGCATGGTCGGTATGAAGAATTACGCGTACGCCATAAGCTTCTGCCAGCGTGTGGATGTGCTTTGCCCCGGCAACACCACCTAAAACAGCAGCCTGTTGACCTTCGAGTTTCAGGCCTTTTCCTGCATTAAATGTTGCACCGCCATTGGAAAACTGAATAATCACAGGAGCATTGGCTGCTTTGGCTGCTTCCATCACCGAATTGATGGAGGAAGAACCGATAACATTTACCCCCGGAAGGGCAAACTTGTTTTCCTGGGCTACTCTGAAAATGTATTGCACGTCGGAACCTGTTACGACTCCCGGCTTAACAACGTCAGAAATTCTCTTCATAATTTTTTAATTTATTGATTTAACCGTAATTACATGTTTCGGCCAAAATTACGATTTCAATGGCGGTGCAACAAAAAATAGGTGTTAATGAAATTTAATTTCTTTATTATTTAATATTTAGGTTAAACCGCAGGCTCTTCCATGAATATCTTGATATCCTTCTCCGGACTGGTAATTCCGCCAATTCCGAACTGTTCGACGAGCACATTGGCAACATTCGGAGAGAGGAATGCCGGAAGGGTTGGGCCCAGATGGATGTTTTTCACCCCCAAGTATAATAATGCCAGGAGGACAATAACCGCTTTTTGCTCGTACCAGGCGATGTTGTACGCAATGGGAAGTTCATTAATGTCGTTCAGCTCAAAAATTTCCT
The DNA here is from genome assembly GCA_018400515.1 of Tangfeifania sp. The sequence continues at coordinate 16,509 of JAGYMR010000013.1, read as the reverse complement.
TCAGCTTCAGGGCAATTACGGCCAGTGAGTAGGAGTCGTTGCACTGACCGGCATCGATTACCCGCGGAATTCCGCCGATATCGCCCAGCGGCAGTTTATTGTACCGGTATTTGGCACAACCGGCAGTTAAAATCACCGTATCGCCGGGAAGTTGCTCTGCAAAACGGGTGTAGTACTCCCGGCTCTTCATGCGGCCGTCACAACCGGCCATAACAAAGAATTTCCGGATAGCTCCTGTTTTGACAGCATCTACAATTTTATCGGCCAGGGCAAAAACCTGGGCATGGGCAAAACCTCCGGTAATCTCCCCTGTCTCGATTTCCTGTGGCGGCGCACATTCTTTGGCATGTTCAATGATTTGACTGAAATCTTTCATTTCGCCGTTTTTCCTGTCCGGAATATGGATCGTCCCTTCAAGTCCTGCAGCCCCTGTGGTGTAGATCCGGTCTTTATAGCCGGCTTTTTTCATGGGAGGCACGATGCAGTTGGTGGTAAAAAGAATGGGTCCGTTGAATGACTCAAATTCCTCTTTCTGCTTCCACCAGGCGTTTCCGTAATTTCCAACGAGATGGGGATATTTTTTGAAGGCCGGATAGTAGTGGGCGGGCAACATCTCACTATGGGTGTAAACATCCACCCCCGTTCCTTCCGTTTGTTTCAGTAAATCTTCCATATCTTTCATATCGTGTCCCGAGATCAGAATGGCCGGGTTGGAACGAACCCCCAGGTTTACTTTGGTAGCCTCGGGATTTCCATAGGCGGAAGTGTTGGCGGCGTCAAGCAATGCCATAACATCTACACCGAATTTCCCCGTTTCAAGAACCAGTGCCACCAGGTCGTCCACACTTAAATCTTCAGTGGTGGCGACCAGCGCCCGTTGCATAAAAGCATATATTTCATCTTTTTTATGGCCCAGGTTCCATGCATGTTCAGCATAGGCTGCCAATCCTTTGACGCCGTAAGTAACCAGTTCCCGCAACGAGCGAATATCCTCATTTTCGGTGCGCAAAACACCCACTTCTCCGGATTTGGATTCAAAATCCTCCATCGTGGAACCCTCCCAGACGGCAAATTCAGGAAGCGCTTCCGGCAGGCTGACGGAGGCTTCTTTGCATTTCTGGTGCAGTTCGTTGCGCATCTCCAGAGCCGCACGAATCCGCTTCACAAAGTGATTCTTATCAAAGTTGGCATTGGTAATGGTACTGAACAATCCGTCGAAGACAAACTTATCCGCTTTTGCCGGATTCAGCCCTTTGGTGCGCAATTTTTCATTGAACCAGCTAATCCCTTTCAATACAAACAACAGGGTGTCCTGAAGGTTAGCTACGTCGTCGGTTTTTCCGCATACGCCTTTTACGGTGCAGCCAATTCCTTTGGCTGTTTCCTGGCATTGATAACAAAACATGCTCATAATTTTCTTTTTTATTGTTTTTTTTAAAATTGCAGCAGTAATTCACAACAAATGTACGGTAGCTCCGTTCGTGAAAATGTAACAATTGTTACAAAATGCCTATTAATGATCAGTTATCAGCAACTTAGCAATTGTCCGGTATTTAAGGGTGTTTCTGAAAACGAATCTGCCCGTCTTTTGGGGCAGATTCAATTTCAGGTTAAAAATTTCAGTCGTGATGAGGTCATCGCCCTGGCCGGGAAAAAGATCCGTTCACTTTATATCGTCCTATCTGGAAGTGTCCGTGGAGAAGTGATTGATTATTCGGGGAATACCATAAAAATTGAAGATATCGAAGCCCCGCGTCCTATGGCGGTGGCTTTTCTTTTTGGTACTGCGAATGCTTTTCCGGTGACCATCTCTGCTAATAATGAGGTGAGGCTATTGGTTATTCCCCTTTCCGAGTTTCTGCGGTTGCTGCAGATGAGCACCCGTTTGCTGGAAAATTACCTGAACAGCATATCATCCCGGTCTCAGTTTCTTTCCCAGAAAATTCATTTTTTGAATTACAAAACCATAAAGGAGAAAATGGCCCATTATTTGCTGCAAAAAGCCGGCGACCGGTTTCATTCGGTTGAATTGGAGATCACCCAGGAGGAGCTTGCCGGTTTGTTCGGGGTGAGCCGTCCTTCACTGGCTCGTGTGCTTGCTGAAATGCAAAAGGAAAAGCTGATTGTGAAGGAGCGAAAAACCATTACTTTGGTGAACAAGGAAAAATTGAATCAACTGCTCATTTATGGATAAACCGGGAATTATTACTTACTCACTTCTGAGCTCCTACCGCTCCTTGCTTGCTTTTAGTACTACCCGGAAGGTATTCCCCGGAGCCGATCATTTTCGTTTTACGGGAGATCATGTTTCGTCAGTTGCCGAAAATCGCCGGCGACTGGCGGCCTTGCTTGGGATACAACCGGGACAGCTGGTCTTTCCCCGGCAGACCCACTCGGGGTGGGTGGCGGAAGTGAAGGAACTTCCGGAGCAGGAGTTGACGGAAACGGATGGCCTGGTAACCAACCGTCCCGGGATTTGTCTCTGTGTCCAGACGGCTGATTGTGTATCGGTTTTGCTTTTCGATCCGGTGCAAAAGGCCATTGCTGCCATCCATGCCGGTTGGCGGGGGACCGTCAAAAGAATTGCCGGGAAGGCCGTGCGGAAAATGCAGGCCATTTCCGGAAGCAAGCCCGGCCATTTGCGGGCGGTGATTGGTCCATCCATCGGTCCTGCTGTTTATGAAGTGGGACCGGAGGTGGTCCGGGAGGTCGAGCGAACCGTCCCTAACCCCCGCCATTCACTGTGGGATAATGGCCGGGGAAGCATCCATTTTAACCTGTGGGAAGCCAACCGGCAAATTTTATTGGCTTCCGGTCTGACTCCGAACCATATCGAGGTATCGGAAAAATGCACCTTCAGGGAAGAAACGCTTTTCTTTTCGGCCCGCCGGGAAGGGAAAAATACCGGAAGAATGGTTTCAGGGATTATGCTATTGAATGCAGGCGGGGAACCGGAAGGCTTCTGATCCGGCTATCCGGTCAAAAATCAGGATTTCTTCAGCCTACCGGACTGATTTCCCATTTCTGATCACTGGATTATTTCGCCTCGGTTATTTATGTTTGGTCGAAAACACTTATCTTCGCAGCAGGCATTCATGCGGAAAAAAATCAGCCGGCGGGGTCCCGGAAAGGGAGGGGATCAGCCATCGCCCTGAGAACGGATTTTTCGTAAATCTGGTCGCGAACATTGAATATTGATCGTTGCCTGACAGAATAAGAATTCCTGCGGTACAGGAGTAACCCAAGATAATAGTGAAGTATAACCGAATGAAAATTTGAATAATGAAGCAATACAAACGGACCAACAGGATCATTGGCTGGATCACCTTTCTCATTGCCGCCACTGTCTATTTAATGACCATTGAACCCACTACCAGTTTCTGGGATTGTGGTGAATTCATTACCACAGCCTATAAGCTGGAGGTAGGACATCCTCCGGGTGCACCCTTTTTTATGATCCTGGGACGTTTCTTTACCCTTTTTTCGCGTCCTGAGAATACGGCATTGATGATTAATATGATGTCTGGACTCGCCAGTGCCTTTACCATTATGTTCCTGTTCTGGACCATCACCCACCTGGCGAAGAAACTGGTGATACGTAACGGGGCGTTTTCTTCCGAGAAAACTGCTGGTATTATGGCTGCCGGTTTTGTGGGTGCGATGGCCTACACCTTTTCCGATACCTTTTGGTTTTCGGCCGTCGAGGGAGAGGTCTATGCCACTTCATCCCTGCTGACCGCCATGGTTTTCTGGGCCATCCTGAAGTGGGAAAACATAGCAGACAACGCCCATGCGAACCGCTGGTTGATTTTTATCTCCTACATCATGGGGATATCCATCGGTGTTCACCTGCTGAACTTGCTGGCCATCCCCGCCATCGTTTTTGTTTATTATTTTAAAGAGTATAAGGTCAGCCGCAAAGGCATCATATCGGCCCTAGCCATATCGGTGGTTCTTCTGGTGGTCATCATGTACGTCATTATTCCGGGAACAGTGACCGTGGGATCGTGGTTTGAGTTGCTGTTTGTCAATTCATTCGGATTGCCTTATCATTTCGGACTCCTGTTTTATGTTTTGGTCCTTATTGCTGCCATTGTCTGGGGTATCCGGTATACCATTCAGAAGCGACTGGTGGTATGGAATACTATCCTGGTCAGTTTAACCGTCATATTAATCGGATATTCCTCTTTTGCGCTCATCATCATTCGCTCTTCAGCGAAGCCGCCGATGGACCAAAACAGCCCGAACGATACTTTTTCGCTTTTGAGTTATCTCAACCGGGAACAATACGGGCAGCGTCCGCTGTTTTTCGGCCAGTATTACAATGCTCCGCTGGATCCGGACAACCGGTATAAAGAGGGGAAGCCTATTTATTCGCAGATTGACGGGAAGTATGAGGTAACCGACCATCGCATGATCCCCAACTATGATGAGAAATTTACCACGTTTTTTCCCCGGATGTGGAGCAGTATGCAATCGGTGCATGCGCAGGACTACCGGCAATGGGGTAAGATCAAGGGACGGCAGGTACAACACAGGAATGAGCAGGGAGAAACGGAAACCATCACCAAACCCACCTTCATCGAAAATATGCGGTTTTTCTTCCGCTATCAGGTGGGACACATGTATTTCCGTTATTTTATGTGGAATTTTGCCGGACGTCAGAACGACATTCAGGGGCACGGGAGCATCCTGCACGGGAACTGGCTGAGCGGAGTGAAATTCATTGATGAATGGCGTTTGGGCGATCAGGATCACCTTCCCGATCGTTTTGCCCGTAATAAAGCACGGAACACCTATTATTTCTTTCCCTTGCTGCTGGGGCTGGCCGGGCTCTTTTTTCAGTACAATAAAGGGAAGGAGGGGAAAAAAGGGTTCTGGGTCGTTTTTCTGTTATTCTTTATGACCGGCCTGGCCATTGTGATTTATCTGAATCAGTACCCTCATCAGCCGCGTGAACGCGATTACGCTTATGCCGGCTCTTTTTATGCCTTTGCCATATGGATAGGCCTGGGGGTTTTGGGGATCATTGATGCCCTGAAAAAATACCTTCCCGGGATGGTTGCCACCGGCATTGCCGGAATCGCTACCCTGGTCCTGGTACCTGGCATCATGGCATCTGAAAACTGGGATGACCACGATCGTTCGGGTCGCTATACCGCAAGGGACCTGGGGGGCAACTACCTGAAAACCTGTGAATCCAATGGCATCATCTTTACCAACGGTGACAACGATACCTTCCCCCTGTGGTATAAACAGGAGGTCGAGGGACTTCGTACCGATGTGCGTGTGTGTAATCTCAGTTATCTGCAAACCGACTGGTATATTAACCAAATGCGCCGGCAGGCCTATGAATCGGATCCGGTTCCCTTTTCGATCCCCCGGGAAAAGTACCGGCAGGGAACCCGTGATGTGGTTTACCTTATGAACAGTCCCCGGATATCCCGCAAAATTGGTCTGAAAGAAGGAATCGATTTCATTGCCAGCGATAAACCCGGGACAAAATTGCAGCATGCTGATAATGCCCCTTACCTGCCCAAAAAAGTGCTGCATTTTGAGATCGACAAAGAGGCCGTTATTCAAAATAAGGTTGTACCACCCGAGGATTACGATAAAATTGTCGATACCCTTACCATTGACCTGTCCGATAAAAATTACATCACGAAAGATGAAATGATGATCCTCGACCTGCTGGCGGAGAATAACTGGGAAAGGCCTGTTTACTGGGCCATTACTGTGGGCCGCGATAAATACCTGAACCTTCAGGATTACTTCAGGGTGGAAGGATTTGCGTACCGGCTTGTTCCCGTTAAAGGGAAAAGCGTTGAGGAGCGGCTGTCATACGGAACCGTTGAAACCGACCGGATGTATGATAATTTGATGAATAAATTTGCCTACGGGAATATGAACGATCCGGATGTTTACATCGATGAAAATAACCGGCGGATGATGAGCAATATCCGGAACAGTTTTGGCCGTTTGGCGGACGGTTTGATCGAAGAGGGCAAGAAAGATTCTGCCGTGGCGGTTATTGACCGCTGTTTTGAACTCGTTCCGGATTCCATTGTGGCGCATGAGTTCTTTTCCATCCAGCTCGCTGAGTATTACTATAAGGCCGGGGCCTCTGAAAAAGGAAAACAGATTGTCGAAGAAGCCCATGATACGTTCAATGATGAACTGGACTACCTGCTTTCACTTGCTCCGCGGTTTCAGCAAAGCCAGGGCATCCAGGGAGAGATCCAGCGAAACCTTTTCTATTTGCAGCAAATAGAGCGAACGGCCAAAAATAACGGCGATACCGAATTGTCGGAAAAGATCGGAGAGAGCGTTCAAAGGCACTTTCAATCGCTAAATTCAATTTGAGAAGACCGGATTGTTGAGCCGAAACGGATTCGAAGCCCGTCGCTGCGCTGGGATCGAAAAGATGTTTTCCACAGGGGGATGTTTATAGAACGAGTTCCATGGGCCCTGTTTAAAAGTGATGTGAGAGATAAAAACTTGATTGAACTACAGACATAAAATTTAATCCTTTTTTAATGAAAATTTTAGTGATCGGCTCAGGAGGAAGGGAGCATGCCCTGGGCTGGAAAATACACCAAAGCAGAAAAAACGTCCGGCTTTTTTTTGCACCGGGAAATGCAGGAACCGCCCTGCTGGGGAAAAACCTGGAAGTGGGAGTCAGCGATTTTCCCGGGATTAAAGATGCAGTTACCGAACACGGCATTGATATGGTGGTTGTGGGACCTGAAGTGCCCCTGATGGAGGGCATTCACGATTTTTTTGCCGCCGACGGGCAGTTAAAAAAGGTGAAGGTGGTCGGCCCCAAAAAATCAGGCGCCCTGCTCGAAGGGAGTAAAGACTTTGCCAAAGATTTTATGATCCGCCATAACATTCCCACGGCAAAACATTTTACCGTTACCCCCGGTACCCTTGCTGAGGGCATCGTTTTTCTGGAATCACTGAATGCCCCCTATGTTTTGAAAGCCGATGGTTTAGCTGCCGGGAAGGGTGTGTTGATCGTTGATGCGTTCTCTGAAGCGGAAAAAATGCTGAAGGAGATGCTGGGCGGAAAGTTTGGCGCTGCCAGCAAAAAGGTGGTTATTGAAGAGTTTCTCAGTGGGACCGAGGTCTCCGTGTTTGTGCTGGCCGATGGAAAAGATTATAAAATTCTGCCGGAGGCCAAAGACTACAAGCGCATTGGAGAAGGGGATACCGGATTGAACACCGGGGGTATGGGGGCCATTTCGCCCGTTCCTTTTGCTGGCAGGGAATTTATGCAAAAGGTGGAAACCCGGATCATCCGTCCGACAATCAATGGGTTGCGGATGGAAAACATCGATTATAACGGATTTCTTTTTTTCGGGCTGATGGAAGTCAATGGCGATCCCTTTGTCATTGAATACAATGTGCGATTGGGTGACCCCGAGGCAGAGGCTGTATTGTTGCGGATAAAATCCGATTTTGTTGATCTGCTCGAAGGGACGGCCGATGGGACCCTGGGGAAAAGAAAAATCAAAACCGATCCGAAAGCGGCCGTAACTGTTGTTTTGGTTTCGGGGGGGTATCCCGGCAGTTATGAGAAAGGAAAAGAAATTACCGGCCTGGATAATGTAACCGGCAGCATCGTTTTTCACGCAGGGACCAAAATCGAAGAGAAAAAGATCCTTAGCAACGGGGGAAGGGTTCTGGCAGTGAGCTCCAGCGGGAACACCTGGTCGGAAGCCCTGGAGGTTTCCTACAAAAATGCAGAGAAGATCCGGTTCGGAGGAAAATATTACCGGAAAGATTTGGGATTTGACCTTTAACGTGGAATGATACTTCGTATTTTAAAATCCAACCGGGCCGTAAATTTTTTGCTGTTCCCCCTGCTGGGAATGCTTTTTTGGCTGAAAAGCCTCCTTTCTCCGGAAATTTATCCTTTTTACCGGGGGGAAACGGAGAACTTGCTTTACCTTCCGGTAAGCGCCCTGGTGAGGAATGCCCCCCTGCTGCAAAGCATCCTGGCACTGGGCATGGTTTTTTTGCTGGCTTTTATGGTTCTACAGATCAATAACCGGTACAGCTTTATCCGGATCAGAACCATGCTTCCGGCACCCCTTTTTATTATTATGATCAGCGGATTCACCGAAATGCACACGCTCCATCCCGTTTTCTTTTCTGCTGCTTTTTTTCTGATGGCCATTCACCGCCTTTTCAGCGCTTTCGATAAAGTCAAACCTTATTCAGCCGTGTTTGACAGCGGAATACTGCTAGGAATAGGCACCCTCTTTTATTTTAACGCTTTTATCCTTTTTCCTGCCTTTTTCTTCGGTGTTGGAATATTGGCCCGTGAAATCCGGTGGCGCGAATACCTGATCATTACCCTTGGTTTTTTGCTCCCTTTTCTTTTTGCTTTTAGTTATGCCTTTTTAACCGGCCGTTTTCTGGAACTTTTAAAAATTTTTGAGTTAAATACCCTCACTCCGGTGAACCATTTCAGGGAAGCCATCCACTGGCATATCTACCTGGGATTCCTGATTCTTTTGACTTTTCTGGGCAGTATACGTATCATTCAACAGTACGATTCAAAAAAGGAGAGTACCCGGAAATTTTTTACGGTATTTTTTCTGTTTTTTGTCTGCTCTCTGGTCAGTTTTTCCTTTGTGCCGGCAACGTCCCAGGAGATGCTTGTGATTACGGCTATTCCGGTGACTTTTTTGGTGGCCAACTTTTTTGTTTTTATGAAAAGCCGGTTTTGGAGTGAATTGCTTTTCTCGTTGCTTATAATCCTTGTCATTGTTCTCCAGGTAATCGGTTAAAATGGATAAAGAAAAACCAACATTGGCGATTTACGGCATTCAGGACCGGAAAGATCTCGATTATCCCCTGATGGTTCATGACCATAACCTGGCCCTCATGCACAACGGGAGGGTGAGGTATTTCCTGCAACAGGAGCGAATTTCACACCGGAAAAGGGATTGTTCACTGCATATTGACCTGAAAAGCATTTTGAAGGGCAAAAAATTGCTGGCAGCCGATTATGACCTTGTTTTTGTTGATAACGTTGTTGGCCGCACTTTTCTTACCCGTGACGGGGAAGTCCGGTTTGAAGCTCCTCTGAACACCCGGCTTTCCGATGGACTCGAAAAGGGGAGGTGCTGGTGGTTCGGACAGGAGAGGGAGGGGTATGTTTTAAATCATGAGATGGCGCACATGTTCTCCTGTTTGCCTTTTTTCGGCCCCTTCAGGGAAAACAGCCTGCTCGTCCATTTCGACGGAGGGGCCAGCCTGAGCAATTTTTCAGCGGCCCTTTTCCGCAATGGGAAGTTCCGGTGGATTGAAAGCCACTGGGATTTAAAACCGATGAGTTCCATTTATAATGTCAATGCACTGGTTTTTTCCATCCTGGGAGCAAAACTTCCCGGACAAAATTCCGTGCCGGGAAAATTCATGGGATTTGCCGGGTGGGGAAGTTACCAACCCGAAATCGAAGAATGGTTGGTTGCCCACCAATATTTTCAGGATATTTGGGGGAAAACCGCTGTTTTTTTTCAGCGGGTTAAAAAGGATTTCGGGATTGAATTGCGCTCCTTTGATCAGAAGAATCCCTTTTTACAGGATGTTGCTGCTACCCTGCAGCACATTTTCGTTAAAAATGTTTTGAAAAAAATTTTCCGCCTGGCAAATGAAACCGGTGCCCGGAATCTTTATTATACCGGTGGTTCGGCGCTGAATATTGTTGCAAATTCACAAATCATTGAAAACGGAATTTTTGAAAATGTGTTTATTCCACCCTGCTGTGATGATTCAGGATTGGCTCTCGGAGCTGCTGCTTTCGCCGAATGGACGAAGCATGGGGAGGTAAAAATACATGCTCCTTATCTCAACAATTGGGGCATTGAGGAGGGGGTCACCCGGCACTCTTTCGAAACCGTGCAAGCGGTGGCCCTGATGCTGGTTGAAGGGGACATCATTGGCGTATGCAATGGTTTTGGAGAAGCAGGTCCCCGTGCTTTGGGCAACCGGAGCCTTCTTGCCCTGGCGGACTCAAAAAAACGGGCCAGGAAGCTTAGCATGGAAAAAAAAGGCCGCGAATGGTACCGGCCTTTGGCTCCCGTGGCCCTCGTCCGAAATACAAAATATTTTTCGGGTCAACAGGATATTCATCCGCTCTCCAAATACATGCTGATCGAATTTCCGGTGCTGCCCGAACACCGGAAGGAGATCGCAGGGGCTTTGCATGTCGATGGGACCGCCCGGTTTCAGACCATCTTTGAAAGAAAAGAGAACCCTTTTATTTATGATCTGCTGGAGCTCCTGGAAAGGGATTACGGGGTGAGAGCCCTCATCAACACCTCATTTAACACCCAAGGGATGCCCATCGTTCATACCTCCCGGGATGCCCATGTCGCTGCAAAAGAAATGCACCTGGATGCGCTTATTCTCGATGGAAAACGGGTGGCTGTTTTTTGACCGGCGAATGGAAGGGTACCGGCGACCCTCTGATTTTAATCAAACGGGTTAAGAAATTAGTGGTTAATCGCCCGGAGGGATCTCCTGATCTCTGAAATTTCATCCCTTAAAACGATGATGTCGGATTCGCTCAGCGGATTTATCAGCCGGGCATCATAAACATCAAGGAAATGTTCGCCATATTTGGAAATGGCCTTTTCAATGCGGCTGATTTTCTCCTTTAATCCTTTCAGCTCGCTCTCAAGGGTTCTGAAATCCCCGGAATGTATGCGGATATTTTTTAGCGCTTTCGCCTTTGCGCCATAAAGCAATTTTATTTCGATCAGCTCTTCGAATAACTGCTCTTTTTTGTTGTCAGGTGGTGAATGCTCCATTGTTTTTTTTTGATCAATTAAAGATAATTAAAAAATGGGGATTTCCGGTACTCCCGCCCGGTTGCATTCGCAGCAGGTACCGGCCATCCGGGGAATCGGGGGGGAGTGAAGCGGTTTGCCGTTGCACTTCCCTGGATGAAACTCTTTTGACCAGGGGATCCGGGAAAAAATACCGGATGTTTTGGAAGCGGAGGGGCTTTTTTCATATATTTATAGTAAAAATCTCATACCCACATCAGAACCGGTATGACGCTGTTTTTTCAGACGAAATTCATTTTTCCCGGGGGATTCTGAAAAAGGGGGTGATTTTTACCACAGTCCTGAAAAAATCTAAATTCGAAATAGGATGAAACGATCAGCAGAAAAAAGCCTTACAGGAAGACGTGATGCCCTCAAAATGCTGGGGCTTGGTTCCGCAGGAATTTTGGCCGGGGGTTGGGGAAATTCTTCTTCGGCCGCTCTCCGCAGGGAAGCAGGGAAAAATTCCCTGAAGGGGTTACCCCCCCTGACGATCCGCAATGTAAAAGCCATAGGGACTGCTCCGCATGGCATCAACCTGATTGTTATTAAGGTGGAGACATCGGAACCCGGACTTTTCGGTTTGGGTTGTGCCACTTACACCCAGCGGGCCAAGGCGGTGGTCGCTGCCATCAACCATTACCTGCCCGACTTTTGCATCGGAAGGAGTGCGGATAATATTGAAGATATGTGGCATGCGCTGTATTACAGTTCCTACTGGAGAAATGGTCCCGTCTTAAACAATGCCATCAGCGGTTTGTGCGATGCTTTGTGGGATATTAAGGCCAAGCGGGCGAATATGCCCCTGTATCAATTGCTGGGAGGTAAAAGCCGTTTTGCAGTTGACTGTTATGCCCATGCCGGCGGACGCACCCCTGAGGAGACGGCCGGCCGCGTTCAGCAATATATTGAGGAGGGGTACCGGCATGTAAGGATTCAGCAGGGGGGCTACGGAGGTGTTGGTACCCTGGGCAGCCATCCCGATTTCAGGGATGCCGGGTTCGGACAACCAGGGGATGGTTTCATGGATCAGGGAGCCTATTTACGATCGGTTCCGAAATTGTTTGAAACCGTCAGAAAACGATGTGGAGAGGAGGTTCAGCTGCTGCATGACATCCATGAGCGGTGTGAGCCGATGGATGTTATTAACATGTGCCGGGCACTCGAACAATACCGTCCCTTTTTTATCGAGGATCCGATTTCCCCCGAAAATATGAACTGGTTCCGGCAGTTGCGCGAAAGTACCACAGTGCCCATTGCCATGGGAGAGCTGTTTAATAACATCAATGAGTTTCTGGAGCCCATGGCTCATCATTATTTTGATTTCATCCGCTGCCATGTTTCACAGATCGGCGGCATTACCCAGGCGCTGAAAATCGCCCATCTCGGGGAATGGTTTAATGTCCGGACTGCCTGGCACGGCCCCATGGATGTTTCACCGGTCGGACACGCAGCAACGGCCCATATGGAACTGGTTCATCGGAACTTTGGAATTCATGAGGGAGGAAGTGCCTTTACGGACAGGCATCGCGAAATATTTCCCGGATGTCCCACAATGGATAATGGTTATATGCATGTGAATGAAGCGCCGGGACTGGGAGTGGACATCAATGAAACCGAAGCAGCCAAATATCCGGTTAATAACCGGGCACCGGGATGGACGATCCGGGAGAATGACGGAACAATCATTTCCCCCTGAGCAGCCTCCGGCCCTGCATTTTTTTCGTTTCAAAAATTAACGGCGTGTGAAACGCGCATGAAAAATATTTACTCCCGGGGGTATGATTAAAATTAAAGTGAATTCTTTGCTATATATTTGAAAATGAACGGTTTTGGTCGTATGAAAAAAATGAATGTATATAAATTATCCCTGGGGCTTTCACTGCTCTCAGGCATTATTTCCCTTGTTTTGATCTTTTCCGGGCATCTTGAACAGACGGGCCCTTTAATCATTCTGTTTTTTCTGGCACTGGCTTTAGGCGTAAGGGGGTTTGAATCAACAAAAGGATTGTCGTTTACTTTGCTGATATTTACAGGGGCCTCGGCGGCGATGTTTTACCCCCAGTATTTCACCTCCGTGGGGAGTTTTCAGTTCAGTTTGTTGATTGTTCCCCTCTTGCAGTTGATCATGTTCGGCATGGGGGCTCAAATGAGTTTCAATGATTTTGCGGGAATTATTAAAATGCCCAAAGGGGTCATTATCGGAATTTTTGCTCAGTATACCATCATGCCCCTGGTTGCGTTAACCATTTCAAAAATATACCATTTCCCCACAGAAATTGCAGCAGGCATTATACTGATCGGATGTGTTCCCAGCGGACTGGCCTCTACGGTGATGTCTTACCTGGCCCGTGCCAATATCCCGCTGGCAGTGACCCTGGCAGCAGTAACGACACTGCTTTCACCGTTCGTGACCCCACTGCTGATGAAATATGTGGCCGGGACCCTCATTGAAATCGATGCCTGGAGTATGATGCTCGACATTATGAATATGATCATTCTTCCGATTGTTGCCGGGTTCATTTTTAACCTTTTTGTCCGTAAAGATACAGAGCAGCGGTCAAAGGTAATTCAAATGCTTCTGTTTCCTCTGGTCATGGTCCTGACGGGCCTGGTTTTTGTCAAAGCCAAAGAGGCAACCCTGGCGGAATTCCTTCTTTATTTTTTAAGGAGCATGGGTTGGTTTTATATGCTGCCGATCCTGGGGGCCTTCCTTTTTAACTTCTCCCTGAAGGGGGATAAGAAGATCATGGACACGATCCTCTCCTATATTTCGATGATCGGTATTGCTGTGATCGTGATCGTTATTACGGCTGCAGGCCGGGAAAGCCTTTTGGTTGTAGGCTTTGCACTGATCTTTACCAGCATTTTGCACAATTTTACGGGCTATACCCTTGGCTATTCCCTGGCCTGGTTGCTGCGAATGCCCGAAAAAGACCGGCGGACCATTGCTTTTGAAGTGGGCATGCAAAACGGAGGTCTGGCATCGGGTCTGGCATTGCAAATGGGGAAAATCGCAACGGTAGGTCTTGCTCCTGCTGTTTTTGGTCCCTTAATGAATATTACCGGCTCTGTGCTTGCCAACTTCTGGCGCGGCAGACCACCCAAAGGGGAATCTCCGAAGGAGGAACCTGATGTATCGCAGCAGTCTTAAGTTGGTTGTCTGTTCTGTCCGGCCATCCGGTTCAGTGAAGGAATGAATGCCGGCAGGATCTTTTTTCCCGGTGCAGGGCACCGGAAAAATGCATCCATTCCCTTTTGCTTGAGGATATATGTTTATGGCTCATTTTTGTTTAATGTTCATTAAAAGTTTTATCATGAAGAAAAATGGAAGATCGTTTGCAGGCAATGAAAGAAAAGTGCGGGTCTTTATTCCGGTTTTGCTGGTGTTTTTTTTCTTTTTGCCGCGATTAAAAACAGAAGCCTCTAACAGGGGAATAGACGGGAAAAAAGACGATCAGGTGTATATGTTTGTGGGGAGTTATGCTGCTGCGGAGGATCCCGGTTTGTATGTTTATTCCTATGATGCCGGAAATCTGGAATTTGAGGAGATGCAGCGGGTAAGTGGTCTTGCCAACCCCAGTTTTTTTGCTTTTCACCCTTCGGGGAAATTCCTTTACGTGGTAAATGAGATCGCGGATTTCAAGGGGAAGGAGGAGGGAGCTGTTGCCGCTTTTCGTTTTCACCGGCAATCCGGGAAACTTGAATTCCTTAACAAAACATCGAGCATGGGTGGAACTCCCTGCCAGATTACCGTGTTTCCGGATGGCCGTCATGTTCTTGTCGCCAATTATTCGGGGGGAAGCCTGGCGGCCCTTCCCGTAGCTCGGGATGGTTCGCTGAAACCGGCGGAAGAAGTGGTTCAACACCAGGGGAGCGGGCCCAATAAGCGGAGGCAGGAGAAAGCGCATGCCCATTCAGTTTATACCCTGTCGGGCGGATCCTATATTTTTTCTGCAGACCTGGGAATCGACAAGGTAATGATCTATCAACCCGAAAAGGGACGGTTGCTTGCTCCCAATACCGCTTCTCCTTTTGCAAAACTGAAACCCGGGGCAGGGCCGCGCCACATGGCCTTCCATCCGGAAAACCGGTCGGTTTATGTGATCAATGAATTGAACTCCACCATCACAAGGCTTGAATTCTATAAGGAAAGCGGAAAAGTGACCGTGCTGGAATCTTTATCCACCTTGCCCCCCGGATGGGAAGGAGAAAATTATTGTGCGGATATCCATATTCATCCCTCCGGAAAATTTCTTTATGCCTCCAACAGGGGCCATAACAGCATTGCCATATTTGAAATCATGCGCGGGGGACGCCTTAATCCGAAGGGGCATGAAGGGGTCCGGGGGAAATGGCCGCGCAATTTCAGCATCGATCCCCGGGGGAACCGGTTAATCGTGGCGAATCAGCAGTCAGATAACATAGTAGTTTTTGACATTGACCCGGAAACGGGGGAATTGCATTTTACAGGAAAAGAGCTGCAAGTCCGGCGCCCGGTCTGCATAAAATTTTTGAGTCCCTGAAAAGCAGATCCTTCCCCCTCCCCCGAAATTTTCCCGGAATCTGTGGGCAGGCAGGTGCTTTGGGTGGTTGTTAACTGAATACACGTTTGTAGTTTTCAACGATGTTGCCGGCATAGGGCTCAGCTACCTTTACCAGATGCTCCATTTCTGATTTGGATAGTTTTTTCAGGTTTTGCAAAACATCAATGTTCGCTTCCAGTTTTTGGAGGGTGTCACAGCCGCTGCATAATGAGGAAACCGGGAGGGAATAGACATATTTATGAAGGTCGGCATACGTTAGTTCCGTGCTTCCCACCACGTCAGGAATATCTTCGGTTTTAATGGAACGGGGGGTGGTATCGATCCGTTTTCCCATCATGCTCCCGCCCGACATGGTTTTCATGGCAATGATGCCATATCCCCGTTCAAGCAGTGCCGGCATGGCCCGCTTTTGAAACGATTCAAAACTGGGGTCACAAACATTCAGGGGCATCTGGCAAACATCCAGTTCGAGGCCCCGTTGTTCTAAGAAATCCAGAAAATACAAAACAGTCGCCGGATTCTGGTGCGAGGAAAAGCCAATGTACCGGGCTTTCCCTTCTTCTTTTGCTTTAAGGAAAGCTTCCAGCACCCCGCTATTCATCCGGTTGTCAACGTCTTCAGGAGTGGTGAGCGTATGCATCTCCCAGAGATCCACATAGTCGGTTTTCATTGCGTGGAGCGAAAGCTCCAGGTCTTTCAGGGCTCCTTCCCCGTTCCGGGCCGGTGATTTTGTCATCACAAAGACATGGTCCCTGTATTTTGGGGTAAGGAACTTGCCGTAATATTCCTCGGAACGTCCCTGGTTGTATACCCGGGCATTGTCAAAAAAACGGACCCCCCGTTCAATGGCTTTTTCGATCATTTTTTCCGCTTCCCCCGGGGAGGGAATCCCTGCATGGTATCCCCCCAGGCAGAAGGCGGTGGTGTTTTCTCCGTTACGGATGATGCGGCGGGTGGGTAAAACTTTTCCCAGCTTGTCGGTGGAGGTGCAGCTCATGGCCCAGGATGAGAATAATCCGTAGGCAGTTGCTGCGGAGGCTTTTTTTAAAAAATCGCGGCGCGTTCTCATAATGAAAATGGTTCGTTTGAAAGATTCATAGAAAACAATCTTAATTTTC
>JAGYMR010000129.1 GCA_018400515.1 Tangfeifania sp. | reverse complement strand
AATTTTTTTATCTGCTCACATCCAGTTTTTTAGCTAATTTTTTCCGGGATTATTAGTAAAGCCCTCTTGAGGTTAATGCTATTTTATTAATTTTGAAACCGTTCATTAAAATCAATATAAAGATGGGAAAAATTGTATCACTGGCAAACCAAAAGGGCGGTGTTGGTAAAACAACCACTGCTATTAACCTGGCGGCGAGCCTGGCTGTTTTGGAGCAAAAAGTATTGATCATAGATGCCGATCCTCAGGCCAATGCCACATCGGGGTTCGGGTTCGATGTGAAAAAGATTCAGTCGAGCATTTATGAATGCATTGTTAATGAGATTGAACCCGAAAAAGTCATCATTAATACGGAAGTCAAAAACCTCGACATTATCCCGTCTCACATTGATCTGGTAGGGGCAGAGATTGAAATTTTGAACCTGCCGAACCGGGAGCGTGTCTTACGCGGCACCGTAGAAAAATTGAAAGATCAATATGACTTTATTTTTATTGATTGTTCACCTTCGCTGGGATTAATTACGGTCAATGCATTAACAGCGTCGGATTCGGTTATCATTCCTGTTCAGTGTGAGTACTTTGCACTGGAAGGTTTGGGGAAATTGCTGAATACGATTAAAATTATCCAAAACCGCCTGAATACTTCACTGGAGATTGAAGGATTTCTGCTTACGATGTTCGATGCCCGGTTAAATCTTTCAAATCAGGTTTATGAAGAGGTGAAACGCCATTTTCAGGATATGGTGTTTGATACTGTCATTCAGCGCAATATTAAACTGAGCGAATCGCCGAGTTATGGGAAACCGGTGGTTCTCTATGATGCCAGTTCAAAAGGGGCCATTAACCATATGAACCTGGCCAGGGAAATTTTACAGCGAAATGGCATGACAAAGATGACAAAGGAAAAAAATGTGACTATCAGTTAAACGATTTTGATCATGGTAAAAAGGAATGCATTGGGAAGAGGCTTGGGCGCGCTCATTGATGATGCCGAAAAAATGCAACAGGCCGGGATCAGCGAAGTGGATTTAAAAAAAATTGAACTAAATCCTTACCAGCCCCGATCAAAGTTCAATGAGGAAGCACTTAAAGAGCTGGCCGCATCCATCCGGGAAATCGGATTAATCCAGCCGGTGACCCTGCGGGAGACCGGGGAAGAAGAATTTCAGATCATTGCCGGGGAGCGGCGCTTCAGGGCAGCCCAGCTGGCCGGGCTTGAAACCATTCCTGCTTATGTCCGTGAAGCCAAAGATGAAGGAATGCTGGAAATGGCACTCGTGGAAAATATCCAGCGCGAGGATCTGGATGCCATCGAAATTGCCTTGAGCTACCAGCGCCTGCTGGAGGAACTCCATTTTACCCAGGAAGACCTGAGCGGCCGCGTGGGTAAAAAACGTTCCACCATTGCCAACTACCTGCGTTTGCTCAAACTTCCGGCCATCATTCAGAAAGGCCTTCGAAACAAGGAGATATCCATGGGCCATGCACGGGCGCTGATAAACATTGATGATCCGGAGGCCCAGGAAATGATCTATAACCAGATCCTGAAACACGGCTTTTCCGTGCGGCGGGTGGAAGAAATTGTGCGTGACCTCAATTCCGATACCCCCGACCAGGAGGAAAGAAAGCGAAAACAGGAATTGCCGAAAGCTTATCAATCCATCAAAGGTCAACTCGGGAAAATTTTTGGTTCGCGGATCAATATCTCTGTCAATGAAAAAGGGAAAGGGAAAATTCTGATTCCCTTTAAATCGGAGGCGGATCTGGAAAGAATTGTTAAAATAATTGAAAACGAAAAATAAAACCTCTCAACCCTGCACCGTCTGGAACGAAACTTCTTATTTTTGGTCAAATTTTTCGCGTAGTGGATATCAGGAGATGCTTATTTAAAGGGGTTTTGATATCAATCCAGCTTTTGGTGGTTTTTAACCTCCATGCACAACGGATTGAACGGGATACAACAATTGTTCAAAAAGAGAAACCACCGGACGAAGCGGTGCATTCACCCCGGAAAGCAACCATCTATTCCGCGATTCTTCCCGGACTGGGACAGGCATATAATAAAAAATACTGGAAAATCCCGTTGATCTATATCGGTTTCGGGGCGATTGGCTATTTCATCGACTGGAACAATGATTATTATCAGCTCAGTAAAACGGCTTATAAACACCTGACCGACGACAATCCCGACACAAATGATTTTATGAAAATTGAGGCGGTGGAATACTTCGACCTGGAGAGTCCGACCGATTTTGAGAATTTTAAAGACGGACTTCTGAAGCGGCAGGATTATTACCGCCGGAACCGCGATCTTCTCATTATCAGCTTTATCGGTTTTTATGGACTGAACATTATCGATGCCAGCGTCGATGCACATCTGTTTGATTTTGATATCAGCGATGATCTGACCCTGCAATGGCGTCCGGAGATGATCAATTTTAACAACAATTTCGTATATTGTATGAACTGGAAATTTAATTTTTGATTTATGGGAAAACGGATGGAGAAATTATTTCCGGCTTTTATTTTATTTTTTGTAATGGGCGCTTTGCATGCTCAGAATGGCGGAAGGCCCAAAATAAAAATACAACCCATCCCTCGTTTGGAGATCGACCGGATTACCGATTCCAATCTGTCGGTTGTTCTATCCCATTCCGGCAGGGCGGCAGGCAGTTTTTCCGGGCAAAGTATCCCTGATTCCCGTGATTTTCCAATGCCTGGCGAGAACCTGAATGGCTTTTTCTCGGAAAAGATGGATAGCCTTGAAAACACCTGGGAGGCCACTCATTTTTTTCAATTTGAAACAACGGACACCGATTCCCGGGAAGTTTATCCTTCTGACCTTCCGGATTCGGTTTATATCCGGCGGCTGAAAGCCATCGAGCAAGTGATTGATCTGTCCTATAATAAGGTGGTCCGGAATTTTATTGAGCTGTATACCGAAAAACGCCGCGATCAGGTGGAGATGATGCTGGGGCTTTCGGCCTATTATTTTCCCATTTTTGAAGAAGCCCTTGACCGGCATGGGTTACCCCTCGATCTGAAATACCTTCCGATCATTGAATCGGCCCTGAACCCCAAAGCCCATTCCCGGATGGGGGCCAGCGGTCTGTGGCAGTTTATGTTTCGTACCGGAAGGCAAATGGACTTGGAGATTACCAGCTTTGTGGATGAACGGCGCGATCCGCTGAAATCAACCGATGCCGCGGTGAGGTATTTTAAAAATTTGTATGAGCGCTACGGCAACTGGCACCTGGCCATTGCGGCCTATAACTGTGGCCCCGGAAATGTGAACCGGGCCATCCGCCGGGCCGGAGGCAAAAAAGATTACTGGGCCATCTATTACCGGCTGCCAAGGGAGACCCGGGGCTATGTGCCGGCATTTATCGCTGCCGCCTATTTTGTGAATTATTTCCGGGAACACAACCTGCACCCCCGGAAGCCCGATATGCCCATTCAAGCCGATACGGTATGGGTTCATGATTACCTGCATTTTAACCAAATTGCCGAAGTGGTGGACATCGGAAAGGAGCATTTGCGTTCGCTGAACCCCATGTACCGCCGCGATGTAATCCCGGCCAAAGCTGAAAAACCATATCCCCTGACCCTTCCGGAAAATAAGGTCATGGAATTTATTGACAGGGACACGCTGGTTTTTGCTTATGAGCGGGAAAAATATTTTCCCGACAATACACTGGTAAAACCCACGAGCCGCAGTGCTTCCTATTATACCCCGGCTGATATTGAAGGAAAGGAAAAAGTCTACTATACCGTTAAGTCAGGAGATAATGTGGGGTTCATTGCGGAGTGGTTCCACGTGCGTGCATCCGATCTGAGGTACTGGAACAACATCCACCGGAACCTCATCCGGGCCGGTGAAAAACTGCTGATCTACGTGCCCGAGGGCCAAAAAGCGAAGTATGAAAAGCTGAATGAGATGACGTTTGCCCGGAAGCAGGCTTTCATTGGGGAAACGGTCAGGGAACCTGCCATTGAAAAACCGCTTGATCCCGGCTATGAATATTATACGGTGAAGCGTGGGGACACGCTTTGGGATATCGCAAAACGTTTTGCCGGGATCACCTCTCAGGAGATCCTTCGGTTGAACAACCTGAGCAACGGCGCCAGCCTCTCCATCGGGCAGAAACTGAAAATAAAAGCCAAAGGTACGATTTAGGGTTTTTTCCGGCAACCCGCCAGGGGATGCCCTGTCAGGAGAACTTATCCTCTGCTGCAGGGTTACCCAAAAGCAACAGGGATAATATTTTGCAGTATCCCGCCCGGGATGCTACACAGGATGCTACACCAATCGGATTCACCCACCGGTTCCTGCATTACCCCACTGCCACATTGATAATTTTTTTCGGGACAAAAATAAATTTCCGGATGGTCTTTCCCGCCAGCCATTTATGAGCCCTTTCATCGGCCAGCACGGTTTTTTCGATCTCCTCCCGGGGCATGTCCAGCGGCAATTCAATTTTAAAACGCATTTTTCCGTTAAATGATACCGGGTATTCGAAACTGTCTTCCTGCAGCAGGCTTTCATCCACCTCAGGCCATGGTTCGTATGCGAGGGTTTGTTTGTTGCCGTAGATGGACCAGAGTTCTTCTCCCAGATGGGGGGCAAACGGGGAGAGGATCTTGGCAAAAGTCATGGCGGTTTCCCGGGTTACTTTCCCCTTTTTGATGGCTGCATTGTTGAATACCATCAGGGCAGAAATGGCGGTATTGAATTTCAGGTTTTCAATATCGGATGCTACCTTCCGGATGGTTTGGTGCAGCAGCTTGGTAATGGCTTTGTCCTCGGGGCCCTCGCTGATATTATTAGTGTCGGCAAAAAACCGGCAAACGCGGTTCAGAAAGTTATGAACCCCTTTCACCCCTGAGTCGGCCCAGGGTTTCCGTTCGTCGAGGGGCCCCATGAACATTTCGTAAAGCCTCAGGGAATCGGCACCGTAGTGTTCGATCACATCATCGGGGTTAACCACATTTTTTAGCGATTTGGACATTTTGGCAACGATCTGCTGCACCTCCTCACCGGTTTGGGAGTGGAAGAATTTTCCGTCACGCTCTTCCACCAGGTCGGAGGAGACTTTTCCTCCTGTTGAAGTCTCATAGGCAAAGGCGAGGATCATTCCCTGGTTGAACAGTTTTTTAAATGGTTCATCGGTGGAGACTACCCCCAGGTCATAAAGCACTTTATGCCAAAACCGGGAGTAAAGCAGGTGCAGTACGGCATGTTCTGCTCCTCCGATATAAAGGTCCACCGGCATCCAGTAATTTTCTTTTTCTGCGTCGAAAATTTCTTCCTGGTTTCTGGGATCGATAAAACGCAGGTAATACCAACACGATCCTGCCCACTGCGGCATTGTATTGGTTTCGCGGCGTCCTTTGCGCCCGTTCTTGCCGGTAACGGTTAACCACTCCTGGGCATTGGAGAGGGGCGATTCGCCCGATTCACCCGGAATGTACTTTTCGAGGTCCGGAAGCAGGAGGGGCAGCTCTTCGTCGTCGAGCAGTGAGATCTCCCCGTCTTCCCAGTGAATCACAGGGAACGGTTCACCCCAGTAACGCTGCCGGCTGAAGAGCCAGTCGCGGATTTTGTAATTGACGGTGGCTTTTCCCAATCCGCGTGCCTCGAGCCATTCAATGGTGGCATCAATCCCTGCTGCCTTGTTTAATCCGTTAATGTTCAGTCCTGTTTCCTCATTTGAGGAGTGAATGTATTCGCCGTCTTCCGTCCAGCATTTTTTGCCTGCAAGAATCGCTTCACGCCCTTCGGCATCTTTGGGGTCAATGATGCAAATAATGGGGATGTCAAATGTTTGGGCAAACTCAAAATCCCGGGTATCATGCGCCGGAACAGCCATGATGGCTCCTGTTCCGTAGCCCATTAACACATAATCGGCAACCCAAATGGGGATTTTGGCATTGTTAACCGGGTTTACGGCGTATCGTCCGGTAAAAACACCGGTTTTTTCCCTGGCCAGATCGGTACGGTCCAGGTCCGATTTCATGGCGGCTTGCCGGACATATTCTTTGACTGCAGTTTTTTTGTCACCAACCGGCAGGTCGCCGGCCAGGGGATGCTCTGGGGCAATAACCATGTAGGTTGCGCCGAATAGGGTATCGGGCCGGGTGGTATATACCCGGAGTTTTTCATCTATCCCGTCAATCTGGAAATCCACTTCGGCACCTTTCGATTTTCCGATCCAGTTCCTTTGCATGTCCTTCACCCCTTCGGGCCAATCAAGATTGTCAAGCCCCTTTAATAAACGTTCGGCATAATGGGGGATCCGTAGCAACCATTGCTTCAGGTTTTTCCGGACCACCGGGTTCCCGCATTTTTCGTGCGACCCGTCAGTGAGAACCTCCTCATTGGCACAAACGGTTTTGCAGGAATTGCACCACCAAACCTGGGCATTGGCATAATAGGCCAGCCTTTTCCCGGCGATGTATTCCTTCACAGCCGGTTTTCCCTTCTCCTTTATTTCTTCCGGAATGGGAAGTTCATCAATAGGCCGGCCTTTTTGCCGCTCTTCATCAAACCAGGTGTTGTAGAGCTGTTTGAAAATCCACTGGGTCCATTTGAAATACTCCGGATCGGTGGTGTTGATCTCCCGGTCCCAGTCATAACTCAATCCAATGGCTTTTATCTGCCTCCTGAAATTGTCGCAGTTCTTTTGGGTGATCACGGCCGGATGGGTGCCTGTCTGCATGGCATATTGTTCCGCCGGAAGACCAAAAGCATCGTATCCCATGGGGTGAAGGACGTTGAATCCATTCATTCTTTTGTAGCGGGCCACAATATCGGTGGCCGTGTAACCTTCCGGGTGCCCCACATGAAGTCCTGACCCAGAAGGATAAGGGAACATATCAAGGATGTAATATTTGGGTTTCGAAAAATCATCCGTGGTTTTAAATGTTTTATTTTCCTCCCAGTATTGCTGCCATTTGGGTTCTATTGCTGTGAAATTATAGTCCATTGTGAGCAAAATTATTCAGATTTGGGTGCAAAGATAAAGATTTTGTTCGATGTTTACAGGTCCCGTTGCCGGTTCCATCAAAAAGGAACCTGGATTATCCCATGAAGTTTGTCTCCGTTGCGCGTTGAAACGGAACCAAAATATCCATGACGGTTAAGCAATTTTTCCCCGGTCCGTGATATTTTCAACCATCAGGGTGTTCCTGTTTTATTTATTCCCGGGGCTTTTATAAACCTCTGAAGTCCAAATCCCAGACAGGAATTTATCTGTTTTTATTTCTAGATCGTACCCGATTTTTTTTTGATTTTAATCTCTTTTTGCTGACAATTTTTTACTTTTGTTCATTTTTTTGAGGTTTTATTTTTTTAAAGCTTCATCCCGTTCTGCTTTTCAATCGAAAAGAGACTCTTTTAAGGAAGAGAATAAATGAATACAATTCAAAAGATGTTACAGTGTTAAAGTTACAGATTAAAAAACATGAAAAGGGCATGACGAAATTTCGCCACAAAGTTGGATCATTATAAATCGAGTTCCATGGGCCCTGTTTAACAATGATGATAGAAATTTATACTTAATTGATATACAAACACGAAATTTAATTTTATT
>JAGYMR010000128.1 GCA_018400515.1 Tangfeifania sp. | reverse complement strand
CGATTGCCAGAAATTCTGGATCTCCAGTTCAAAACGCTTCCCGTTGATCACCACATCGGTCCGTGGATTGAATAAATTGATCATGACCATGCCCAGCAAGGATTGATCATTGGCATCGAATATTTCCAGTTTCGAGAGAAAAAACTCCCGGTTAAGGGAAAAAAGCCTTCCGTTGATCATCGCCTGGGCCTTTGAACTGACCAGGTTCCCCCAACGGATGTTGCCGATAAGCTCATTTCCCCGCAAAATCTCGAGTTTCGATCCGAAAACACCTTTTGTCCACTGTAATTTGTCCATGATCGCCTTATTCAGAATCCGGAATGCAAGTTAGAAAAATATTCCTGAAAAATTTATAGATTTTATCAGGGGATTCAAAGGATACTTCGTTTAAAAGAGAAATAATGAAAGCCTCCCCTGAAAACAAAATGCCGGCCTTCAGGGAAAGCCGGCATTTGCATGGCGTATTTTAAAAATTTCAGGGCAATAATACTTTATCAATGACGTGGACAACACCGTTTGCTCCCTGGATATCAGCCGCAATGACCGAACTGTCATCGATTTTGACACCTCCGGAGAGATCGACGGTAATGCTGTTGCCTGTATTCAGGGTTTCTACCGGGCCGTTGGAAAGTGCTCCCGAAAGGACATTGCCTGAAACAACATGGTAGGTGAGGATGGGTGTTAACTGCTCTGCAGTCAGGTCCTCCACACCGGAAACACCAAGCTCACTGAATAAAGCATCAAAAGCATCGTTGGTCGGAGCAAACACAGTAAAGGGACCATCGCCTTCCAAAGCTTCCACAAGACCGGCTTTTGCCACAGCGGCTACCAGCGTGGAGAAATTTTCGTTGGCCATTGCAATGCTTACCACCGATGGCGGAAGAATGACCTTGTCAACCACATGGATGACGCCGTTGGAAGCCTCCACATCGGCCGTGGTTACTGAAACATCCTTGTTGATCTTTACCCCGTCTTCCAGGTTAATGAACATCGAGAGGTTGTTGTCGCTGTAACTGGCCAGGGTGGAGTAGTAACCCGTGCTCAGGTCCCCTGAATAGGCAACACCACCAACCACATGGTAGGTAAGGATACCCGCCAGGGTAGCAGCATCAAGGTCGTCAAGACCGGACAGGTTCAGGTCGGAAAGCAGGGCGGCAAACGCATCGTCGGTGGGTGCAAATACCGTAAGTCCGCTCTCTGTGCTCAGAAAGTCTGCCAAACCAGCCTTTTGGGCTGCTTCAATTAATGTGCTGAAACTTCCCGCTTCCTGGGCTACTTCAACAATATTATTATCCTCTTCCATCATCGGGGGAGGCGTGTCTTCTTCTTTATCACAAGCAGTGAATAATAAAACCGCTGCAAATAAAAATCCGGAAATCATTTTAGTTTTTGTTTTCATAATGGTAAATTTTAAATGTGTAAATTTTAATCGTCTCAATTTTTAAGTGTTATCAAATTTTAATTTGTTTTCGTTTGTCACTGAACCTATAAAAAATTAAAAGACCTTTTTGTTCATTTTTGTTTGAATTCTTTAAAACAAACAAAGACATTATGCCTTCAAGGTGCTGACAAACAACGCCTAAGTGCTTTTGTTAAAATTTGTTAAAAATTTATGCCTTATTCATTTTCTTCCGGGAAAAACGTCCCGTAAGGAGAAAAACAACGGAAATGAAATGTGCTGCAACCTTTTCTTAACATTCTTCAAAAACCTGCTGATTTCTGGTGTCCAATCCTTGAATTCAGCTAATTTTGCAGCCTGGGTTTCAAAAACAACTTTCAACATGGCAAAAAAAGAGCGTAAACTTTTTACCGGTTTTGCCCCTGTCTCTACAGAAGACTGGGAATCAAAAATCCATGCAGATCTTAAAGGGGCAGACTACGAAAAAAAATTGGTTTGGAGAACGTATGAAGGTTTTAAGGTACAACCTTATTACCGGAAGGAAGATCTTAAAGGACTCGATTTCCTGGCCTGTTTGCCGGGGGAATATCCCTTTGTACGGGGAAACAAAAAAAGCGGCAACGACTGGTTCATTCGCCAGGACATTTCAGTAAAAGATCTTAAAAAAGCCAACAAAAAGGCTTTGGAGATTTTGAACAAAGGAGTGACCTCCCTGGGATTCCGGATCGACTCCCCTGCAGAAATCAGCCAGGCGGATCTGGAAATATTGTTAAAGGACATCCTGCCCGAAGCCATTGAGATCAATTTCGATTCCACGGGAAATAGCAGCAACTGCGCCCGTGCTTTCAATGAATTCATTTCCGGGAAAGACATAAACAAGGAAGAAATCATCGGATCGGCCCCTTTCGACCCGCTCGGTTCATTTGTTCTGAGGGGCATACTGAAGGAGGATGCCTTTGCAACAATGAAAAAGATGGTGGAAGACACGGCCGAACTTCCCCTTTTCAGGGTCATTGGGGTCAACGGAAAAACCTTTGCCAATTGTGGTGCTTCCCTTGTTCAGGAGTTGGCTTTTTCGCTGGCACAGGGGACGGAATACCTGACCCGGCTCACCAATGCCGGTGCCTCCATTGAAGAAGTGACGCAGAACATCAAATTTCATTTTGGCATCGGCAGCAACCATTTCATGGAAATTGCCAAGCTGCGTGCAGCGCGTCTTCTCTGGGCACAAATTGTGAATGCCTACGGTCCGGCAGGCACCGAAGCGACCAAACTCATTGCCCACAGTGAAACAAATACCTTCAATAAAACATTTTACGATCCCTACGTCAACATGATCCGTACACAAACAGAAGCCATGGCAGCTGTCCTGGGCGGTGCGGATTCGATCACAGTGCGGCCGTTCAACACCATTTTCGGAGAAACCAGCGATATGGCCGAACGGATTGCCCGCAATCAACAGATCCTCCTTAAGGAGGAATCGCACCTGGATAAAATTGCCGATCCGGGCGGGGGCGCATACTATATAGAAAACCTCACCGCCGCGCTCGCAGAACATGCCTGGGAGCTTTTCCTCCAAATCCAGGATAAAGGGGGATTTATAAAGGCATTCCGGGAAGGGTTTATTCAGGAAGAGATAAAAAACATGGCAGCCCGGCGCAAAAAAAACATTGCAACGCGCCGTGAAAATTTACTGGGAACCAACCAGTTTCCCAATTTTTTGGAACAGGCAGAAAAAGCCTTTGACGCCTCGGTATTCATCCCGGAGGACCACACCGAGCCGGGGGCGGAAGTGGAAACACTGAAACCCTGGCGCGGAGCCCAGCCTTTTGAAAGGCTCCGGTATAAAACCGACCGGTATGCCCTTGAGAACAAACGGCCGGTGGCCTTCATGCTCCCCATGGGCAACCTGGCCTTTCGAAAAGCCAGAGCACAGTTCAGCACCAACTTTTTTGCCGTGGCAGGTTTTGAAGTCATCGACAATAACGGATTTAAAACCCCGGAAGAAGGGGTGGCCGCAGCGAAAGCAAAAAATGCCGACATCGTGGTTGTCTGCAGCTCTGATGACGAGTACGCAACCCTTGTCCCCGAAGTGGCCCGGAAGCTCAACGATGAAATCCTGGTCGTGGCCGGAAATCCGGCCTGCAGAGCAGATCTGGAAAAGCGGGGGATCACCCATTTCATCCATGTGAAAAGCAACATCCTGGAGGAACTGAAAAAGTACCAGGAAAAATTAAACATATAAAGCATCCGAAAAGGTAAAATCGTTCAACGATGGGGTTACAACCGGTTTTTTACCGGTGCCCCGGTGAAAAAATGAACCCTTATAATGAGACAAATACCTTTAAAGTAAACGATTGAACGAAAGAAATAAAGCACCAGTCGCGTTCCATTTATTTCCTTTGAAAAATATACATATCAACAAATGAAACCAGATTTTAAAAATATCAACATTAAAGACACCACAACCTTTGCCCGGGCTGCAAAATATTCAAACAATGCCAGCAGTTGGCTGACACCCGAGCGCATTCCGGTAAAACCGGTATACACCAAAGAGGACCTTGAGGGCCTGGAGCACCTGGATTTTGCTGCGGGGCTGCCCCCGTTTTTAAGGGGTCCCTACTCCGCCATGTATGCCATGCGCCCCTGGACCATTCGCCAGTATGCCGGTTTTTCCACGGCGGAAGAATCCAATGCTTTTTACCGCCGCAACCTGGCAGCCGGTCAAAAAGGCCTGTCGGTCGCTTTTGACCTGGCAACCCACCGGGGGTATGATTCGGACCATCCGCGCGTTATCGGGGATGTCGGAAAGGCTGGGGTGGCCATTGATTCCATCCTCGACATGAAAATTCTTTTCGACGAAATACCACTCGATAAAATGTCGGTGTCGATGACCATGAACGGGGCTGTTTTGCCGGTAATGGCCTTTTACATTGTTACCGGACTGGAGCAGGGTGCCTCCCTCGAACAATTATCCGGTACCATACAAAACGACATCCTGAAAGAGTTCATGGTCCGGAATACCTACATTTACCCTCCCGACTTCTCCATGAAGATCATCGCAGACATTTTCGAGTTCACGTCCCAACACATGCCCCGGTTCAACTCCATCTCCATCTCGGGGTACCACATGCAGGAAGCCGGGGCCACTGCCGACATTGAGATGGCTTACACGCTGGCCGACGGACTGGATTACCTGCGCACCGGCATAAAAGCAGGGCTGGATATCGATGCTTTTGCCCCCCGCCTCTCTTTTTTCTGGGCTGTCGGGATGAACTACTTCATGGAAATTGCTAAAATGCGGGCAGCACGCATGCTGTGGGCAAAAATTGTGAAACAGTTTAACCCCAAAAACCCCAAATCGATGGCCCTGCGAACCCATTCCCAGACATCGGGGTGGTCGTTAACCGAACAGGATCCGTTCAACAATGTTGGCCGGACCGCCATCGAAGCCATGGCCGCTGCTTTGGGGCATACCCAAAGCCTCCACACCAATGCGCTCGACGAAGCCATCGCACTGCCCACCGATTTCTCGGCCCGGATTGCACGAAATACCCAGTTGCAACTCCAGATGGAAAGCGAGATCGTTCGTTCGCTGGATCCCTGGGCCGGTTCCTACTATGTCGAAACCCTCACCAACGATCTGGCTCATAAAGCATGGAAACTGATCGAAGAGGTGGAGGAGCTCGGGGGAATGGCAAAAGCCATCGAAACCGGTGTCCCGAAAATGCGTATTGAAGAAGCAGCAGCCCGTGCACAGGGAAAAATCGACAGCGGATCACAAACCATCGTGGGTATCAACAAATACCGCCCCGAAAAAGAGGATCCCATGGACATCCTTGACATTGACAATACAGCTGTACGGCAGGCCCAACTGGAGCGGCTCAAAAAACTGCGGGCCGGAAGAAATGAAGCTGAAGTGCAACAGGCACTCAATGCCATAACAGAAGCAGCCGAAACCGGAAAAGGCAACCTGCTGGCCCTCTCCATTGAGGCTGCCCAAAAAAGGGCATCGTTGGGGGAGATCTCGGATGCCTGTGAAAAAGTGGTCGGAAGATATAAAGCAGTAATCAGAACCATCGAAGGCGTGTATAAATCAGAAGCAAAAGGAAAAAACGAGTTTAAAGCGGCACAGGAGCTGGCCAAACAGTTTGCCGAAATGGAAGGCCGCCAGCCACGGATCATGATTGCCAAAATGGGGCAGGACGGCCACGACCGCGGTGCCAAAGTGGTGGCCACCGGCTATGCCGACCTGGGATTCGACGTGGATGTGGGCCCGCTGTTTCAAACCCCGGAAGAGGCCGCAAAACAAGCCGTTGAAAATGACGTGCATGTCCTGGGCGTGTCATCCCTCGCGGCCGGACATAAAACCCTGGTGCCCGCCGTCATTGAAGAACTGAAAAAACTGGGACGTGACGACATCATGGTAATCTGCGGCGGCGTGATCCCTTCACAGGATTATAAATTCCTCTATGATGCCGGCGCCGTGGCCATCTTTGGTCCGGGGACCAGTGTGGCAGCTGCAGGGAAGAAAATCCTCGAAATTTTAATTGAGGCACACCAATAATCCACTCCCCCGGCCTCCCGGGGGGGATCATTTTCTTTCTGCCTCTCCGCCTGAAACCAAGTTTAGCAGGGGAAGACTTCCCCTACAACAAACAGATTTTCGGGAGAAGTAACAATAATTTATCAATCCCTTTTGGCAATGTCAATGCCCATGCGCTGCCCCTTGTACCTTGATTTTCTGAATGTTTTCAAAATATCCTTCTCATACCGTTTATCCACTTCGAAAAAGGAGAAGCCTTTCATGACCTCAATATCGCCAATTTCAGCATTCTCCCCGGGCAGATGCTCATTAACAAGGTCAATGATGGTCCGCTTATTGATCCCGTTCTTTTTCCCGAGACTGAAGAAGAAGCGGGAAAACTCATAGTCTCTTTTTTTAGGGCGGGCATTTCCTGCCACCCACTTTTTACCCCGTTTCCTTTTTTCCCCGGGTGTCGATTCCTCCCGGGAAGAACGCGTTTCATCCACATTAATATCAGGAACATTTTCGTAGGCACTCAGTAACCGGTTAAACTCCGCTGAAACAAAGTGCTTGATCAGGTCTTCCCGCCCGAGCCAGGCCAGTTTTTTATTAATAACCGGCATGAATTCTTCAATCCGGGCTTCATTCACCTCCGCATTTTCCACCCCGTCAATAAGATTAAAAAGTTGTTTCGCACAAATCTCTTTTCCCAGGGGTACCGGCTTTTTAATAAACTTCTTATTCACCTTCTTCTCCACCTGCCGCAATTTTCCCTGTTCACGCAGATGGATAAGGGTAACTGAAATTCCGCGTTTCCCTGCCCTTCCGGTACGTCCGCTGCGGTGAATGTAAGCCTCGGGATCATCGGGCAGGTTGTAGTGGATGACATGCGTCAGATCATTCACATCCAGTCCGCGGGCCGCCACGTCGGTAGCCACCAGGACCTGCAGGTGTTTCTTCCGGAAGCGGTCCATAATCTGGTCACGCTGCGCCTGGGAGAGATCGCCATGCAATGCATCTGCCCGGTACCCTTCGTGCATAAGCTTTTCCGCTACATCCCGGGTCTCCGCCCGTGTCCGGCAAAAAATAATCCCATAGATGCCCGGATTCAGATCAACGATCCGTTTCAGCGCGTTGTACCTGTCGCGGGCATGAATCAAATAGTAGTGATGCTCCACATTTTCGGCCCCGCTGTTCTTTTTCCCCACGGAAATCTCACAGGGATCGCTCATGTATTTATTCGCTATGGCAAGAATTTCCCGGGGCATGGTGGCAGAAAAAAGCAGGGTCTGCCTTTCCGGAGGGGAAGTAGCCAGAATGGCATCCAGTTCATCCCTGAAGCCCATGGAGAGCATTTCATCCGCCTCATCAAGCACCAGCCAGCGAATTTTGTTTACCTTCAGTTTTTTCCGTTTGATCAAATCGAGCGTCCGTCCGGGTGTCCCGACAACAACGGACACTCCCCGGTCAAGTTGCCTGATCTGTTTCTGAATATCCGCACCCCCGTAGACCACACCGGTTTTTACCGCCGGAATATACTTCGAAAAGGCCGTCAGATCTTTGGCTATTTGCATGGCCAGTTCGCGTGTGGGACTTAAAATAAGTGCTTGAACATCGAAAATATGAGGGTCAAGTTGTTGCAAAAGAGGCAATCCGAATGCAGCGGTTTTCCCGG
>JAGYMR010000127.1 GCA_018400515.1 Tangfeifania sp. | reverse complement strand
AAACATCAGTTCCGTAACTGAAATAGCATCGTTTTCATTCACAATGGGTATCACTCCATTTTCAAGCAGCGTAGTAATGCAGTTTTTCATGTTGAGGTAATGCCCGCGGCTGGAAAAATTTTCTTTTGTAGCCAGGACCTGTGCACAGGTCAGTCCGTGTTCCCCGAAAAAATCGGAATACCTGCTGATCAGTTTCACCTGCCCGAGGGCAGACCACAGTTGCCGTCTTGAAACGGCATCTGCTTTTTTGCCGGGTTCCATTACGGCCCTGCCCGCTGCCACAGCACCTGAAGAAACCAGAACGACCTCCATCCCCCTTTGATGCAGGAGCGCAATCTGATCGACCAAATGAGCGATTCGCGAAACATTCAGGGTCCCGTCAGATTTGGTCAGTACATTGCTGCCGATCTTGAGCGTGATTTTTCGGTACCGGAATTTCATGGCGTTTCCTATTTCCTGCTCTTTTCCACTTTTTTAAAGGATGCCAGTATTCCCTGGATCAGGGAGGAGCTGAATCCCTTATGCTCCATTTCATTGAGTCCGGTGATGGTCACTCCCCGCGGGGTGGTCACTTTGTCAATTTCACGTTCCGGATGATGCCCGGTCTGGAGGACCAGTTCGGTGGCCCCTTTTACGGTTTGTGCGGTAATGAACTGAGCCGTTTCAGCACCAAATCCAATCTCGATGCCTCCCTGCATGGCCGCCCGGATATAACGCAAAGCAAAGGCAATTCCACAGGAAGAAAGCGCCGTGGCTGCAGCCATCAACTCCTCCGGGATCTCTACCGTTTTTCCGAGATGATCAAACAAATGCATCACGTAATCCTTGTGGGAATCGGCATCCCCGTTGGCAGAAATGCAGGTCAGCGACTCCTGCAATGCAATCGCCGTATTGGGCATGCACCTGAAGATGGGAATATCCTTGCCGGCCATTTTTTTTAATTCATCAATGCCGACACCGGCCACAATGGAGATCACGATCTTACGGGAATCCAGTTCGGGACTGATCTCCTGAAGCACTCCTTCGATGTGGTAAGGCTTTACTGCAACAATGATCACATCGGCATTCCGGGCAGCCTCCCGATTATCCCGGATAACATTGACGCCCTGTTCCCGCATCTCTTCCAGAATATTCTCCCTCCGGTCGGAGACAAAAATATCGGTCGCTTCGATAAATCCGGCTTTCAGTAAACCAACCACAATGGCTCCCCCCATATTTCCGGCGCCGATGATGGCAATCTTTTTTCTTTCCATCGCAAATTCAATTTTTTATTTATGTTCCGATACTTCAGCAAAAACTTGTGTAAAATGGCGCAGAAACGCTTCTGCCTGTGCCGTCGTCAGCGTTAGCGGAGGTAACAACCGCAGAATATTTTTTCCTGAGACACCGGTAAAGATGGCATGTTCAAACAAAAGTTTTTCTCTCAGTTCACGGACAGGGAAGGGTAATTCGATCCCGATCATAAGGCCCTGGCCCCGGACGAGGATACCCGCATCCATTTTCTTTAACTTCTCCAAAAGAAAAGCACCTGTTTCCCGGGCATTTTCAACCAGATGCTCCTCCTCCATAACCGTGAGTACAGCAATGCCGGCCGCACAAGCCAGGTGATTGCCTCCAAAAGTGGTTCCCAACATTCCCTTCCGGGCTTCGATGGCGGGGTGAATCAGCACCCCTCCCATGGGAAATCCGTTTCCCATTCCTTTGGCCACCGTGATCATGTCCGGTTTCACGCCGGCATGCTGATGGGCAAAAAATTTCCCGCTTCGTCCATAACCCGACTGGATTTCATCCAGGATGAGAAAACTCCCGTATTTTTGGGTTAACTCTTTTAACTCCAGCAGGAAAGACGCTTCCGGAAGGTGAATACCTCCCACCCCCTGGATGCCTTCAATAATTACCCCGGCAACCTCTCCGGTTTTCAGATGAGTTTCAACAGCATCCAAATCGTTCAGGGGCAGGATCACAGCATTCTCCGTCTCATTAAAGGGAGCAATAATCCCCGGATTATCGGTTAAAGCAACGGCCGCCGAAGTCCGGCCATGAAAGCCTTTCCGGAAGGCGATCATTTTCCGCCTTCCCGTGATGAACGAAGCGAGTTTTATGGCATTCTCGTTGGCTTCTGCACCTGAATTGCACAGAAACAACCGGTAATCGGGATAACCTGACAGGTTTCCCAGTTTCCCGGCCAGATCCTGCTGGAGGGGATTGACAACAGCGTTGCTGTAAAAAGCCATTTTTTCCAGTTGTTCGGAAATGGACGAAATGTACCGGGGATGGCTGTGGCCGATGGAAATGACCGCGTGTCCGCCGTACAAATCCAGGTACTTCCTGCCCCCCGTATCCCAGAGGTAGCATCCCCGGGCCCTTGCAGGGGTAATGTTAAAAAGAGAATATACATCAAACAGGTTCATGCGAGCAAAATTAAAATCAATTATTAATATTTTCTGGGGCCCTCTTTTCTCCCGGGAGAGCTGCCTCATACCGGGAATGTTTCCTGTACCGGTCACCGTTCAGGTTGATGGCGGACCGCCGGAACCACCCCCGGAAATGGTGAACCCTCCTTAAAACGCCACAGGCTTTAAAAGCAAACCCGATTTTTCATCCATCCCGAAAAGGAGGTTCATGTTCTGGACCGCCTGCCCGGAGGCCCCTTTTATCAGGTTATCGGTAACACTAATGATCACCAGCTTTTCTCCGTGTTTTTCAAGATAAAGAAGGGCTTTATTCGTATTGACCACCTGTTTCAGCCCGGGGCTTTCCCTCGTTAGAAGAGTAAAGGGATGATCCTTGTAATAATCCGCATAGATTTCCATTGCCACCTCCAGGGAATCTTCAAAATGGGTATAGGCGGAGACAAATATGCCCCGGGTATGGTTCCCGCGAACCGGCAAAAAATGAAACTCCCGGGCGTAAGCGGGTTGCAGTTGTTTCAGACTTTGAAGAATTTCACCCTCGTGCTGATGCTTAAAAATTTTGTATGCCGAAAGGTTATTGTTCCGCCAGCTGAAATGGGAGGTTGCCGTGGGTTTTTGCCCGGCGCCTGTGGACCCGGTAATGGCATGCACATGGACCTCCCCCGAAAGCACTCCGCGGGCGGCCAGGGGCAAAAGGGCCAGTTCAATGCCGGTGGCAAAACAGCCGGGATTGGCAATTTTCCCTGCATTTTTTATCTCCCTCCGGTTCATTTCGGGCAAACCGTATATAAATTCGTTACCGGGCCTCTTTATCCTGAAATCGTGACTCAAATCGATCACTTTAAGCTTTTCAGGCAGGGAGTGCTTTTCCATGAACGTTTTTGATTTTCCATGGCCCATGCAAAGAAAAATCACATCCACATCCCACAACGCAGCCTCCCCTGTAAACCGGAGGCTGGTTTCCCCGAGCAGATCATTATGAACGTCCGAAACAAGGTCTCCCGCATGGCTGGAGCTATGAACGAAGGCCAGTTCGGCCCCGGGGTGGTAAAGTAAGATCCTGATCAGTTCACCGGCCGTATAGCCGGCACCTCCTATAATTCCTGCTTTAATCATACCCCTCTAGATTTTTCCGTTGACCTGATGGTAAATTTTCAGCGGATTGGCAAGGATCCTGGTAAATCCTTTTACATCCTCCGGACTCCAGGCATTCACCGTTTCCCCGTAATCACCAAAGCCGGAATTCATCAGGTCGTGTTTCGACTCAATGCCCGACAATTCAAAATGAAATGGCTTCAGTTGAACGAAAACTTTTCCGGTAACCGTTTCCTGGGAATTTTCAAGGAATGTCTCAATGTCGCGCATGACCGGCTCATGGTACATGGCTTCGTGAAGAAACATCCCGTACCAGTCGGCCAGTTGCTCCTTCCAATAAATTTGCCATTTGGTTAGTGTATGCTTCTCGAGCAGGTGATGGGCTTTAATGATGAGCAACGGTGCGGCCGCTTCAAAACCGACCCGCCCTTTAATTCCGATAATGGTATCGCCCACATGTATATCGCGGCCAATGGCGTATTTTGCGCCGATCTTTTCCAACGCCCGGATGGCCTCAGGACCGCTGTTAAAGGTCTGACCATCGATGGATGTAAACGCCCCTTTTTCAAAGCCCAGTGCGAGGTTGCGCGGTTCCGTAGCCTCGGGCTGACTGGGATAGGCCTCATCCGGCAATCCTTTTCCGGAGGTAAGGGTCTCTTTTCCGCCAACACTCGTTCCCCAGATCCCCTGGTTTATGGAATACTGCATTTTCTCGTAGTCATCCTCCACTCCGTGCTTCTTCAAAAAATCAATTTCCTGCTCCCGGGTTAACATCAGGTCGCGTATGGGTGTTACTATCTCAATTTCGGGGGCCAGCACCTGAAATGTCAGGTCGAAACGAACCTGATCATTACCGGCACCAGTACTCCCGTGGGCAATGTATTTTGCCCCGATCTTTTTGGCATATTCTATAATGGCAATGGCCTGGAAAACCCGCTCAGAACTCACGGAAACAGGATACGTGTTGTTCCTCAGAATATTTCCATAAACCATGTAGCGAATGCATTTTGAGTAGTATTCCTCCGTCACATCCAGTGTCTCATGCGCTTTGGCGCCTAAACGAATGGCTTTAGCCTCAATGTCTTTCAATTCGGATGCCGAAAAACCACCGGTATTTGCTATGGCTGTATAAACATCAAATCCCTTTTCTTCCTTTAAATATTTTACGCAAAAGGATGTATCCAATCCTCCGCTAAAAGCCAATACCAATTTTTCCATTAGAATAAAATTAAATTTAATATCTGTATCTCAATTAAGTATAGATTTCTTCCATCATTTTTACCGATTTTCTTTCTAAGACAAATCGAAAAATGGGGCTTTCCCCTGTTAATCCGGTTTTGGTGCCCGTTTCATTCGATAAAATTTCATTTTTTTTGCCCTCAGCGTTGGAACAGATTTGAAAAAAATGAATAAAAAAGAGAGCGACAGCAGTGCCAATCATTAAATCCAATAAAAAAACGATTCATTCTATGGAGAGATTACATTGATTTGCTGCTTAATTCGAATCAAAAAGACACACTGTCACTCTCTGTTTTTTTTGTTTTTTTTTACGGTTGCTTCTTTTTGTTTTCTGAAACCGTTCCGGGGTTTCAGTTTCTGAATCACATCCATAAGGCTTCGCTTCCGGATATTCCCCGGTCCGGTGGCTGTTTTCTCCCAGGCCGGATCGTACAACATACCCGTGCATAAACATTTGGATCTGCCGGTACGCTGGAGAATATCATAATTAACACAACCCTTACATCCTTCCCAGAAAAGATCGTCGTCGGTAAGTTCAGAAAAAGTTACCGGACGGTACCCCAGCTCGTGGTTGATCTTCATAACAGCCAGCCCGGTGGTTAAACCAAAAATTTTTGCCCCGGGGTATTTTTCCCGGGAAAGCCGGAAAGCCCTGTTTTTTATTCGCTTCGCCAGGCCCTGCCCTCTGAACTCAGGCATAACGATTAACCCGGAATTGGCCACAAACCCTTTGTTGCCCCATGTTTCAATGTAACAAAAACCGGCAAATTTATCGCCTGCCAGGGCAATGATGGCATTCCCCTCCCCGATCTTTGAGGCGAGGTATTCATACGAACGCCGGGCAATCCCGGTACCTCGTTGTTTCGAAGCTTCATCGATGGCATCGTTGATCTCATCAACGTACCGTACGTGTTCCATCCCCGCAATCTTTACCTCTATATTATGATTCTGTTCCTTCATCCTACAATTTATTTTTCAACTTGGGCATAATTGACAAGAGTGCATTGACCAGGTCACTTTTGGTAGTTCCTTCCCGCTGAACAATCAAAATGGTATCATCGCCCGCTATAGTCCCAATAATCTCCCACTGCCCTGCATTGTCAATGACCGCTGCAATGCTGCTGGCATAACCAGGAAGCGTTTTCATCACGGCAAGCGCCCCGGAAAATTGCAACCCCAGAAATCCGTCCGCGAGGGAATTATCCCTTAACAATTTCTTGTTATTCGCCGGTTGTCCGTTTTCAGGAATTTCATAAACATATCCCCGGGTGGGATGGGGCACTTTTGCCACCTGAAGGACTTTCAGATCGCGCGACAAAGTGGCCTGGGTCAATCCATACCCTTTCCGCTTCAGCGATAATAGCAGCTCCTCCTGGCTGTGAACATTCCCCTTTAAAATGATCTTCCTGATTTCAAGTTGCCGTTGCAGGCGATTCTTCATTCTGAATAAATATTCATTTTCTTTGCAAAAATATACATTTTATTTTAAAAACAAACGGAAAATCAAGAAATATTATTATTTTTGCACTGATGAAAAAATATATTTCCTCCTGTTAGATGTTATGGGAAAGCGAACAGAAATATCGAACAAAAAAATGCGTTTGGACCATTTTCCGGTTTAAGCGCATTTTTTTTAAAACAGCACGGTTAAAATGTTAAAAGCAAAGCAAGCAAAACTCATCCTGGAAGACGGGACTGTCTTTACGGGCAAATCGTTTGGAAGCCAAAAGCCGGTGGCCGGTGAAGTTGTTTTTTATACCGCCATGATAGGTTATCCGGAAAGCTTGACGGATCCCTCTTATACCGGGCAGATCCTGGTATCCACCTACCCGATGATCGGGAACTACGGGGTTCCCCACGGAACCAGGGAAAACGGCATTCACAAATATTATGAATCGAACAAGCTGCATATCAGCGGCCTGGTCATTTCGGATTATTCATTTAATTTCAGTCACTGGAATGCAAAAAAGAGCCTGTCGGACTGGTTGAAAGAATACGATGTCCCGGGAATTTTCGATGTGGATACCCGGGCCTTAACAAAAATTTTACGTACGAAAGGATCGCTGCTTGGAAAGATTGAGTTTGAGGGAAGCGACGTTGATTTTTACGATCCCAACAGAGAAAATCTGGTAGCCAGGGTCAGTTGCAGCAGGCGGGAAGTATACGGAGACGGCCTTTACAGGGTTGTTTTGATTGACTGCGGAGTAAAAAACAATATCATTCGTTGTCTGCTCAAACGGGGAACTACGGTTATCCGTGTTCCATGGGATTACGATTTTTCAGGCGAGGAATACGACGGTGTATTTATTTCGAATGGTCCGGGGGACCCGGCGATGTGTCAACGAACGGTGGAAAATGTAAAAAAAGTCATTGGCAATGACAAACCGGTGATGGGCATTTGTTTGGGGAACCAGCTGCTTGCCCGTGCTGCGGGAGCCGACACCTATAAACTGAAATTCGGTCACCGGAGCCACAACCAACCGGTTATTCTGGAAGGCACCAACCAATGTTACATTACCTCCCAGAACCACGGTTATGCGGTGGCCACAGAGACGCTTCCGAATGACTGGGAACCGATGTTTACCAATGCCAACGACCAGACCAACGAAGGCATCCGGCATAAAACAAAACCGTTCTTTTCTACCCAGTTTCATCCGGAGGCTTCCAGCGGTCCCACCGATACCGAATTTTTGTTTGATGATTTCATTGCAAAAATCAAAGAACACCGGTTAATGATGAACGATTAAGAAATTTTATCATGATAAATCCAAAAATAAAAAAAGCAATCATCCTCGGTTCAGGAGCCTTGAAAATCGGGGAAGCAGGAGAATTTGATTATTCCGGTTCGCAGGCTTTAAAGGCATTGAAAGAAGAAGGGATTGAAACCGTTTTGATCAATCCCAATATTG
>JAGYMR010000126.1 GCA_018400515.1 Tangfeifania sp. | reverse complement strand
TGAAAGCCGCCAGTCGGTGGCCGTAACCCTCGGTACGGCTTATGATGAATGGTGTCTTGGACACATTGCTGAAGCACTCGGAAAATCAGAAGATGCGGAATATTTCCTGGATAATGGCTTTAATTACCGGAACCTTTTTAATCCGGAAACAAAATTTTTCCATCCAAAAGACAGCGAAGGCAACTTCATCGAACCGTTTGATTATGTCTTCTCGGGGGGACAAGGGGCCCGCGACTATTACGATGAAAACAACGGCTGGATCTACCGCTGGGATGTGCAGCATAACATTCCTGACCTGGTTGAACTGATGGGGGGAAATGATGCCTTTACCCGCAACCTGGATGCCATGTTCTCCGAGCCCCTGGGAAAATCAAAATATGCCTTTTATTCCCAGCTTCCGGATCACACCGGAAATGTCGGACAGTTCTCGATGGCCAACGAACCCTCATTACACATTCCCTATCTGTATAATTACGCCGCACACCCCTGGAAAACGCAGAAACGGATCCGCACGTTGCTCAGGCAATGGTTCCGGAACGATTTGATGGGTGTGCCGGGCGATGAAGACGGCGGGGGACTGTCATCTTTTGTTGTTTTTTCCGCCATGGGGTTCTACCCGGTGACTCCCGGACAACCCGTTTACAGCATTGGCAGCCCCATGTTTGAACACGTGAAAATTCACCTGGGGAACGGCGAGGTCTTCGAGGTCACAGCCCCCGGTGCATCGTACGATAAAAAATACATCCAGTCGGCCACCCTTAACGGAGAGCCTCTGAATAAACCGGTACTGCATCATGATGCGCTGAAAAACGGGGGGAGAGTGAAATTTGAAATGGGGAAAAAAGCCAATTACGATTGGGGAAGATAATCATGCGATATAAAACCAAACGTTATGAACGAAAAAAAATCAAACAAAGAAATTAACCGCCGCCAGTTCATCCGCACCTCCTCGGCAGCCCTGGCCGGTTTTACCATTGTGCCGGGACATGTTCTTTCAGGAACGGGGCATATACCGCCCAGCGACCGGCTGAATGTGGCGGGTATTGGCATTGGCGGGATGGGAAGGAACGATCTGGAGAACGTAGCCGCCACTGAGAACATCGTCGCGCTGTGCGATGTGGACTGGAGTGACCGGGTAGGGGAGGTCTTCAATACTTACCCCAAAGCAAAACGGTATAAGGACTTCAGGAGCATGCTGGATCAACAGAAAGACATTGATGCCGTTGTGGTGGCCACCCCCGATCATACCCATGCGGTGGTCAGCCTGGAGGCGATCAGGCGCGGAAAGCACGTATACACCGAAAAACCACTGACGCATACGATTTATGAAGCAAGGGTCCTGATGAAAGCGGCACGCGAGAACAAAGTAGCAACACAGATGGGAAACCAGGGGCAGGCGGAGGATGGCCCGCGGAGGCTCCGTGAAATGATCTGGGACGGGGTAATCGGTCCCGTTCATGAAGTTCATGTGTGGACCGACCGGCCCAACAGGGGACTTTCAGATACATACTGGCCCCAGGGGGTTCCCCGCCCTGAAGAGGAGATGCCTGTGCCCGAAAGCCTTGACTGGGATCTTTTTATAGGCCCGGCCCCCATGCGTCCTTACCACAGCGACTACCACCCGTTTAAATGGAGGGGATGGCTTGATTTTGGCACCGGAGCGCTGGGCGATATCGGCTGCCACGCCTTCGATCCGGTTTTCCGGGCACTGAAACTGAAATATCCCCAAAGCCTGCAAGCCGTATCCACCCTCGTCAATGACGAAACTTTCCCCCTCGGTTCCATGGTTACCTATGACTTTCCTGAGCGGGAGGATATGCCGCCGGTGCGCCTGACCTGGTACGACGGGGGACTGCGACCGCCGCGCATTCCCGGAATACCGGAGGGGATCCAGATGGGACCCGGCGGGGTTTTGTTTTGTGGCAGCAAAGGGATGATCCTGGGCAACCGGATCCTTCCGGAATCCCTGGAAAAATCGTACACCCCTCCTGAGCCCTACATTCCCTCTTCCCCGGGGCACCGCGAAGAGTGGATCCTGGCCTGTAAAGGAGGCGAACCTGCCGGATCCAATTACGATTGGGCGGCCCCACTGACCGAAACTGTGCTGCTGGGAAACATTGCCCTCCGGCCCGAACTCCGTGAAAAACTGAGTTACCAAAAGCTTGAATTCGATGCCGAAAATATGTCTTTCCCCAATTTGCCGGAAGCCAATGAATTTCTCCATTATAAATACCGGGAAGGATGGCGCTTGTAATTTTTTTCCATGAAACGGGCATGACGGAATGCTGCCTCAACGTCGGATCATTAAAAAGCGAGTTCCATCCAAATTCGCTTGCGAATTCCACCGAACACCCTTTTAATTAAACACGAATAATGAGATGAAATACATTTCTTTTCTCATGCTTTCGCTTATCCTGGCCCCCTCTGTGGTTGCCCAGAAAAGCAGTTTTCTGGTGCTGGGGGACCTTCATTACGACCGGCTGGAGGATCATGACATGAAATGGCTCCGGCAAAAACCGGATGATCTGAGGCAGGTGACCGAAGAATACACCGCTTATACCAAAGAGAACTGGAATGATTTTATGAACCTGCTCCGGGAGAAAGTTAGTTCGTATAATCCCCCTGTCAAAGCGGTGGTTCAACTGGGCGATCTGTCTGAAGGCCTTGCCGGTTCCAATGCAAAAGCCCGGCAAATGGCCTCCAATGCCATGAAGGCCGTTGAAAATGTAAAAATGCCCGTGCCATGGATCATTGCCAAAGGAAACCATGACATCACCGGGCCGGGAGCTAAAGCAGCCTTTCAGGAATTTTACGTTCCGGTGTTCCGCGAACAGATCCGGAATCCGGGGATTAAAAATGCGAGCTATTCGTACCGGTTTAATGATGTCCTGGTTACCTGCATTGATCCTTATGACCGGGAGACCGATATGGTGTCTTTTCTTGAGAAAGAGTTCCGGGAAAGCGATGCACGGTATAAGTTTGTGGCCGTGCATGAGCCCCTAATACCTGTGACCGAAAGATGCTGGCATCTCCTGCGCCGGGATTCCCTCCGGCGGGAAAAATTGCTGGCCGTGATCGCCCGCCATCAGGCGGTTGTTCTATGCGGGCACCTGCACCGCTATTCGGTGGTCCGGCGGGATACCCCGGAAGGACCGGTCGTTCAGGTGATGATCGTCAGTGTTGTCAGGGACCGGGATTACCTGAAACCGCACAACCTGATTACCCGGTACGGCCCCTCTTTGGCCAGCGAAAACCCCGGCTGGCAGCCGGAAACGATGGAAGCAAGGAAAGCGGTCCTGGCCGAAGAAGCAAAATTTGTCACTTATTTTAAACAAACCGACCTGCCGGGATATGCCATTATTTCGGTCGATGAAAAAAAGGAGCGCATTTTAATGGAGTATTATGCGGCCTTTGGTAAAAAACCGTATGACAAAATGAATTTAACCAACTTGCAAAAAAATTGAAATTGGTGCCTTTCTTTTGGGGGATTAAAAATCCACAGCAAACGCTTAATTTGGCAGATAAAAAACCCGAAAAATTAAACGAACAACATGAATTATTGAAAAAACCAGTGGAGTTCGGGCGCACTTTTCCGAATCTAAAAATTAGATATAAAACTTGCAATTAATTCAAATTTTATAATCCTCCTTTATTTGAAACTAAATATTTTCGTATGAAGAATTACGTGCTGTTTGTCCTGCTTTTTATTTCCGGATTTCAGCCTTTAGGGGCTGCTGAAATGCCCGGAAACCCAGATTTCCCGCAACACGAAGCAATACACGCGAAGGAGGTGGTAACAGAAAAAGATTTGCCGGCCGTCGCTCTGGTGGTCTGGAATGAAAAGGCAAAAGAGGGATCCGATTTTGCCGAGTTTCAGATCTATCAGACGGGAAGGGTAACTCCGGGTTTGGAGGTTCACTACCGCATTGGGGGAACGGCCCGGAACGGGTACGATTATACACCCATTGCCGGTACAGCGATGGTTGGAAAAAGGAGATCCATCCGGATACAAGCCATCGATGACCGGTTGCTCGAAGGGGATGAATCGGTGGTGATTTCCCTGAAGCCACATTCAACCTACCGGATCGATCCCGGCTATGAGCGCAAAGAAATTGTAATTCAGGATAATGAACTTCCGGATGTTCAATTTTTTTCCCCTTCATCTGCCGGGGATGAATCTGAAAAAAGTGTAAATATTTCATTGGATTTATCCGAAACGGCCCCAAAGGCTGTTAGGGTAAATTATTCTGTTTCTTCTTACCTGGCCGAAAACAACCAAGATTACATCCTCCCTCCGGGAAGCATCGTCATTCCGGCCGGAAGCAAGACCGTTTCCCTTCCCCTGACGGTTGTGGATAATGCCCGGCCGGAAGATGATAAAACGGTCATCATTGAGCTGGTGAATGCAGAGGGGGCTAACATTGGGATCAATGACCGTCATTTTTATACCATTCTGAATGATGACGGGGATGTGCCCCGGAGCAGCATTTATGACAAAATCTACGGGATCATTTTGGGTTCCAGGGCCGGATCCTCCATGGGAGCCATTACGGAAATGGTGGTTGACATGGACCGGATCACGGAAATTTATGGGGTGCTGGATCAGTTTATTCCGTACATCCATTACAATGTTCCGTGGACCCGTCCCTCCGGAGCCACCGAGGACGGAATAGAACGCCAGAAACTGATCAGCACGGCAATTATTGAAAAGCAGGACCGGATAACCGACCGGGATTTGATGAACACCTGGATCCGGGACTGCGACCTGGAAGATATGCAGTATATGACCCAGCCTTTCGATAAGATACTCTATAAATATGCCCTATGGGGGGTTTCTCCGGATGAACTTCCCGACACGAGGTTCGGCATGCCTTTTGACCTGGGGGGAAACATTCACCTGACGGCACGGGTTTTTCATCCCCTGTCATGTGTG
The DNA here is from genome assembly GCA_018400515.1 of Tangfeifania sp. The sequence continues at coordinate 2,736 of JAGYMR010000126.1, read as the reverse complement.
AATGCCGGAGACCCTGTTGGGGTCATTGAAGATATGAAAGCGATTGGGAACCTCTATTATCAAAACAACGATGATGATGCTTTCGCATGGGGCGGGGTTTATAATGCGGCGCTGGCGCTGGCCGTTTTGCCCGGGGCCACCACCCGTTCTGTTATTGATGATGCCCTGGAATTTGCAACACCTGCTATCCGGAAGGAAATTGAACATGCCCTGGCCATGGCGGATAAATACCGCGGGAACCCCATGGACCCCGGATTCAGAAAGGAACTGAACCGGATGTATGCCAATCCCGCCAGTCCCTATTTTGCAGAAAAACGGATTGAGAAATATGTGCAATCTTCGATCTATGAAAACGTTACCTGTGCCTTTGCCATTTTCAGGGCCACCAACGGAAATGTGAAGGATGCGGTTATTATAGCTACCAACCGCGGACGTGATACGGATTGTACCGCTGCCAGTGCCGCAGCGCTGGCCGGAGCCCTTACCGGAACCTCAACCATCCCATCGGCATGGATCAAAACGCTGGAAAACGGGACCCGGGAAAATCCATATACCAACTCCCATCTGACCAACCGGGCTACCGCCCAGGGATTGTACCGGGCCCTGCAGGCAAAGCTTACCCGTTTAGCCAACGGCCTGGATGAGCAAAAAGCGCCGGATAATGGAGCGTTGCAAGTGGATCCGGAAAAAGCCCGGGCCTATCTGAAGCTGATGCGAAAAGCCGGTGTGGAGTTTTAAATGAAGATCCTTCAGAGGTGATGAAAAACAGGAGGGAACGGATTGCCAATCCCTTCCGGGAAACCATATAAAATCGTTTTAAACCTGCAAAAAACAAATCGAATGAGAAAACCGGTGCCATTAAAAACAAAAATGTTTCTTTTCTTATTCCTGGTGGTCCTTTTTTCAGGCCCGGCCGGTGCACAGCAAAAAGAAGCAGCTTCTCCCTTCTTTTTTATCCAGATGACGGATCCCCAGTTTGGCTTTTTTTCGGACAATAAAGGCTTTGAACAGGAAATCCAACAGTACCGGCAAGCTGTTGATGCCGTGAACCGGCTGGAACCCGATTTTCTGGTAATAACCGGTGATTTTGTGAATAATCCATCCGATTCCCTTCAATGGGCCGAATTTGGCCGGTTGACGGCCGCAATTAAAGCTTCCGTTCCGGTTTACCTTTCTCCCGGGAATCATGATATTGGCCAGCATCCCACAAAAAAAACAATTCGGGCTTATGAGTCGGTATACGGAGATGATAAATTTTCATTTAAACATCAGGGGCATTTGTTTATCGGGATAAATACCTGCCTCCTCCGGGCCAAAAACTCCAGAATGGAGCAAAAACAACTGAAATGGCTGAAAAAACAGTTAAAAAGGGCTGAAAAAACCGGGCATACCATCATTTTTACTCATTATCCCTTTTTTCTTTACGATCCCGAAGAACCCGAAAGCTACTCCAATATTCCCCCGGAAAAACGAAAAAAATACCTGGATCTTTTCAGAAAGCATGGAGTGGATTATATCTTTGCCGGGCATTATCATAACAATGCTTCCGGAAATTACGGCCCCCTTCAAATGATCACCACCGGTCCGGTGGGCCGTCCACTGGGGGATGTGCCATCCGGGTTCCGGATTGTAAAAGTGTTTAAAAACCAGATCGAACACCGGTATTACGGACTGAAGGAGGTTCCTGAAACCGTTTCACTGGAACAGCAGTAATCCTGGTTTTCTTTTATAATTAACCTGGAAAGGGGAACAAGCCCCTTTTCCTGCAAAAAAAAATATGATGTGCTTTTTATTTTTTAATGCATACCTTCACCGGATGATTACCGGTCTGGGGTTGATTTCTTTTTTGGTGATCCTACAATTGGTTTCAGCCCCTAATACTTTATATGGGCAAGTTGGCTCTGAAAAACCTGATGAGGTGAAGGTTGCGGCGGTGCAGGTCTCCGGTCACTACAAAACGCCCACGCCGGAGCTGAAAAAGGATCCGGTGGAAACCGCCATAAAATACATAAACAGGGCCGGCCGTGACAGTGTCCAGTTAGTGGTTTTTCCGGAGTATTTCCTGGGGCGGATCTCCATTCCGGGAGAAGCGATCAAAGCCCTTTCAAAGGCCGTTGCACAGAACCATATCTATGCGATCATCGGAGGCTGGGAGGTTTTTGATGACGGGACTTTCGCCAATGTTGCCATCCTTTTCGGACGCGATGGAAGCATTGCCGGCAAATATTATAAAACGCATGCGGCGGTAGATACCTACTCTGAAAGCGCACCGGCATACAGTACTCAGCCAAAGGGCCATGATGAAGCGTGGTTTATTGAAAACGACCCGGAATGGATCATGAAGCGGGGAGCCTCTTTCCCCGTCTTTGATCTCGATTTTGGAAAAATCGGCATATTTATTTGCTATGACGGATGGTTCCCGGAGCCTCCAAGGATCCTCTCCCTGAAAGGAGCAGAGATTCTTGTCTGGATGAATGGGCGGGGCGGTCCGGTTGAAGACTTCATCGTGAAAACCGTAATGTTTCAGAATTGCGTATCCATGATCTGCACCAATCAGGCGAAGGGGTGGGGAACCATGATCGCCGAATACCCCGCCACCATCAAGCAGTACTGTGATGAAAGCAAGGAAGCCTACATTACGGGGAAAATCAACCTGAAAAGGCTCCGGCGGGCACGACGTGACAACCGGAATTTTCAGCAACGGCGGCCCGGAATTTACCAGGAACTTCTGAAACA
>JAGYMR010000125.1 GCA_018400515.1 Tangfeifania sp. | reverse complement strand
GCCTGTTCGATGATTTTGAGCGGTGGATAATATATTCGGATACTACTAACCAAGTGGAAAACCTCGGGGATATTGACGGAGGAGGCGATTTTGACAATGACGGGAGAACCAATGCACAAGAGCAGGCGTGGGGAACCCATCCGGCATTCGCTGAACCCAATATTCTTTTTATCTATCCGGAGGATATGGGCTATTTTACCAGTGAGCGTGCAGCACGTGAACCCAATGCCTCCCTGGCGGGAATTCATACCCCCCACCTGGATCAACTGGCTTCGGAGGGGGTGAATTTTACCCGGACCTTCTGCGGGCAAAGTATATGCTCTCCCAGCAAGGGGGCTATTTACAGCGGCTTGCTGCCCCATGCCAACGGGATCTGGCGAAATAACCATAATGCCCACCCGGCGCTGGGAGGGCCCGCCAACTGGATCCCCCTTCCGTCGAAAATTACTCCGGAAAACGATCCTACATTCCTCAATGCCGGGGGCATGCATGAAGACCTGCCCAATATGATCCAGATGCTTAAAGCCAACGGCATTTATTGTGCCCTCTCCGGGAAGTTGCATGTCCAGCCCGCCAGAAACTTTCCCTACGATATCTTTTTGGACATCCGCGATTTGGAAGCCGTAACGGAGGAGGCCGGGGGGCGCCCCTGGTTCTTCTGGGCCAATCCCGGGGATACCCATGCTCCCTTCTGGAGAACGGTCCGGAATAAACTGGAAAACCCCGCCGATCCCAATGCCGCCCCCACGGATGTGGATCCGGACGGGATTTTAATGCTGCCCTGGCTGCCCGACACCCCGAAAAGCCGGGTCGATGTGGCACAGTATTATTCGAATGTTCATAACATCGATGATTATGTGGGACTCCTGCTGAACAAGTTGAAAAATTCCGGTCAGGAGGCGAAAACAATCGTTATCTTTTCCCCGGACCACGGCATCCCGGTTCAACGGGGGAAAAGCACCATATATCCCGCCGGAACCCAGGTGCCCTGTTATATGAAAGGCCCCGGAATTCCGGGTGGACGAACCCTGAAAATGCCGGTTTCACAAACGGACTTTAATCCCACCATTTTGGAGGCCTTTGGAATTGAACCGCAGGACAAGTGCCACGGAAAATCACTCTGGCGGGTGCTCAGGGGTTCAGCGGATCAACCGGATGACCGGGAAACCATAATGACAGAGACCAATCTGCGGTATCCCTCAGCACCGGATGGGACCGATCATACTGTCTCCCGGGCGGTATGCGACGGCCGGTTTTATTACATCCGGAATATTGTCCAGGATACCTGGACGGGAGCGGAGCAGGAAGCCATTTTTGGCGGAAGTGGCCATGGGGAATACGGCGATCCGCAAGGTATCTACTACATTGACCTCCATGATGAATCGATCCGCATGAAAAATGAACAACCGCTTCCTTACGAATTATTACGGCAGCTCTGCATGAGCGATGCCCCGCCGGAAGAGCTGTATGACCTGGATGCGGATCCGTGGGCCGTGGATAACCTGGCCGGAGATCCCGCTTTTTCTGAAGAATTGGAACGGATGCGGGATGAAATGGCCCACTGGCGAAATACCACCGGCGATACCCGCCAGCATCCCGGCACCATCCCCCGGAGGGAAGAAAAATAACTTACCTAACCCGAAGAAAGATTCGGGTCCACCCCGGTTCCCGCTTTGCTGTTTTCCATTTTGGAAAGTACCTTCTGCGGGCATTTTATACCACCTTCCGGAATAAGAAGTGGTGGATTGCCGGATGGAAAACCTCCGGAATCAATCCTTTTTGGTACACCACAAAAAATTTTTGGTACACCCTCAAAAGGGTTTTCCGCTGTTTCAGGGTATATTGCAACACGGAGCGAAACAGACTTCTGCCAGACGGACAGTAGGGGGAGGTGTACTGTTCGGGTTACTGGAAAGATTTAATCAAAAAATGGGATGTTGGCCATTTTGTGGGATACTACAGGATGAGGATTCTTTTTTGTTTGTGTATCATCGTTCCAACATTTTTCTCCTGCTGAAATTTTAAACATATAAACGAATGAAACGAAAAAACTTTAAAGCCATCTTTTTTATTCCGGCCCTCATACTGACCGGAATTTTATTTTCACAGTGTAAACAGGAGAAAGATACCCGCTGGGACGAGGATTTTAGTTACCAGCCTGTTGCGGAGCGACCGGCCCTGGAGGTTAGTTATACCGATTCGTCGCGGACCGCTTTTCAGATCCTGGCAGAAGAGTATCAGCTGACAGGACAGCTGGAGAAACCCCATCTGCTTACCGGGGCAGGTAGCCGGGAATGGCTCTGGATGGAGATAGAAGACAGCGAAGGAACGGTTTGGTCCACCCGGAATAGCCCTGAGCCCTCCCGCATCAACCTTTACCGGAGAGGACCCTATTTTTCTGAGATTCACTGGTTTGACCTGCAGGTGGCGACGCCTGACGGAACAGTGGCCCCTCTCAAAGGGGACCTGGCATTGTATTGTTATCCCGAAAAGATGCTGGCCGAGGTTACCTGGCATGGTACCGGTGATTTTGATGCAAAGGAACTGCGGGTGAAGGGCATTGCCCCGGCTTCTTTCTCCTGTGAGTCCTTTAAGGAGGGCGTGAAACAACCTTTTCATTTTCCGGTCTTCGGCGAGGAGGAACCCCTGCCGGATACGGCCTTTACTTTGCATGAAGGGGAAACCAGCGTTACCTACAATGCCCGGAAAGGCTATTATTCGGTGGGTTCGGTCACCTCGGGAAGCTTCCAGAAAGAGTTTTATGAAACCCCCAACCTTTACGAAACCGTCGCTTTTTCCCTGAAAAACGATTCCACCCCCCGGAAAATCTACATCTGTCATGAGTCGGTGGTTGGCGGATGCATCGTGGAAGGGGGGATGGTGCTGGATGAAGGGGGCCATCCGTTGCCGGTTACGGTGCAGGTTTCCAAAAATTTTGCGGGGGAGAAAGAGGAGAAGTTTTACAACCCCGAAGATACCCCCTTCAGCGAAACTTTTTTTCCTTTGTACCTGGACCCCGGCGAGGAGCATACCCTTACGTCGTATCACCTTTACCAGAACTGGGGAAGGCACATGACCAAACACTGGTCCTCCCTGGGAGCCTGGATGGATTATTTCCACAGTTCCACCGGGGTTACCGAAACCACTTGCTATGTTCCCTTTAAGTTTGCCGGACTGGGAGGGGTTTCGATTGCCGACTTCCGGGCCATGAGTCAGAAAACCTACTGGCGGGGACAACCTCAGCACGATAATATTGCCGGGCACAGCTTCCTGAATTTTTATGACGGGGAAAAGTGGCAGCACCTGAAATATGAAAGCACGGTTTACCGCAGCACCGGTCCCAACTGGTTCGATATTCAACTGAATTACATCAGTTCCGACGGCAGTATCAAAGCCACGGCCGATATCTGGGAGACCCCCCAGTCAGATGAACTCCGCAGCTTTTTTAACGTCCGTTATGAAGTGTTAAAGCCTTTATCCATTGCAGATGCCCAGGCCAACTTCCGCTTTCTGAGCATAACATCCGCCATACAGCGGCTTCGCTATAACCGGTTTGCGGCCACCGGCACAGGGATACAGGAGATCGATTTTGAAAAATCCCCGTTCCCCTTCCGGGGCGTGGATCTGCCTTCGGAGAATGCGTTTCTGGCGGTGCTGGGGGACAGCATCCGGAACCGGGGCTCCAACGGCATTGTGATTCGTCGCTTCTCCGGACCGGGGAATACCGGACCCGCTGCTTCGTTGCAAACCGGAAAATATCTGGAGCGATTCCAGGGGGACACCGAAAAAGGGACCCGTCTCCTGTTGGTGCCTGATACGGAAAACCTTGAATTGAAAAAAGGCGATGTTTTTGAGATCGACGGGTTCTGGCTCCCTTACGGGGCCAGGGACAATGCGGAGGCTCCCCGGAGGGAGGCTGTCCGTTATGCGAACGGCCTTCCGGAAGTAACCGCCTGTCCGCAGGGAACGGTGCTTTCGCACCTGCCCGTGAAAATTAAGGCGGAAAACAACCGGGCCCGTTTTTCCATCAAAGGCGGGAAGGATTATATTCCGGTAATTATTACGGGGCTTTCCAAATTCAGGTACCCGCGGATATGGAAAAAAGAGGGGGATGAATGGCGCCTGTTGTCGCACGCGCGGAATTCAGCCCATGACGGGTACCAGGTTTTCTGTGATGAAGCGGGGGACTTTGGTGCTGTCTTTCTGGTCCATTCCGACTCGAACGAACAGGAGCTGAAGGTACAGGTCGGAGAACCGGTGGATGAACCTGAAAAAATAAAAATCGAAGCGGTAACCGCTGCCGAAGGAACAAAGATTCCACCCGTCCGGTTCGCTTCACCCTTTTCTGAGGACCAGTTTCAAATCTTATTTCCTATCTTTGAATCAACTCCCGCATTGGATTGGAAAGCGAGTGAGGGCTCATCCCTTTGGCTGGAGTCTGTGGAGGGTGCCTGGCGCCGGGGAGGACGGATCACTCCCAACAACCAGGATGTGGACCTTGAATATTGGTGGCAAAACGATGAGGCCGGATTGCAACATGAGCCGCAGGCCTTACTGATTGATCTCGAAGGGACCGCTTTTGAGGATGAAACGGGTGAGCGGACATTTGTGTTCAAAAACGGTGCCTGGGAAAAGATCCCTGCCACCGGGGAAGAAAAGGTCCCGGGTACGGGGATCATTGCTGTGCAGTCGGCGGACGGGGAAAAACTTCTTTGCATGGCATGGCCCAATGCGATTTACTGCCTCCGGAAAGAAGGGACGAAGGTGGGCGTGGCACTTGATCCCGTGGATTTCCCGCTGACCAAAAGGTACCACCTGCGCGGAAAGATCTACCTTTTTGAAGGTGGCCGGGAGGTGTTGCTCGACCGGATCCGGAAAGAGCAAAATGTACTGTGACAGAAAAATGCAAATAAATAAATCACAATTAATAAATTACAACTGAGAAGCATGATGGTAAAAACAATTTTTAGGGAAAAAAACAGAAAAAGACACTATGGGGTCTTCTTTTTGATGGCAATGATGATCGGTTTTTCCGGCTGTTCCAAAACCGGTGAACTGCCGAAGGCGAAGTATGATCGCATTCAGAACGGGTTTGTCACCCCGCAGGATTCGAATAAGATCTGGTGTTATTATTACTGGATCGGGGATGATATATCCAAAGAGGGGGTTACCAAAGACCTAGAGGCCATGAAGGATTTTGGCATTGGGGCCGCTTTTATCGGAAACATCAATCCCGATGAAGTGGACGGGAAGGTACCGCTGTTCAGCGATAAATGGTGGGAGATCATGGTGCACGCTGTTGAAGAGGGGCACCGCCTGGGAATCGACATTGGTTCCTTTAACTGCCCCGGATGGAGCCAGAGCGGAGGTCCCTGGGTTACATACGACAAGGCCATGCGGCATTTGGTTTATTCAGAAACCGATGTTCAGGGAGATGTCCGGGTGAAACTGGAAAAACCTGCCGAAGAGTTTCAGGATACCTATGTGCTTGCTTTTAAATCCATCGGTGCGGAGGATGAAAAAATCAGCAAACAGAATGCAAAGATTGAAACAACTCCCGCGGTGGATAATCCTTCCAACTGGATGGACGGAGATGAAAAAAGTGCCGCCTTTTTTGAGATCGGAAAACACCAGAAATATACGATCGATATTCAGTCGGATGAGGCCATCACTGCCCGGAGCCTTATTCTGCATCCTGCCGAACCTCTTTTCCGTTGCCAGGCGGAACTTTTTGCCTGGGTTGACGGCGAATATAAATCTGTGCGGTCGTTTGAATTTGACCGCCAGAAAACGGATCCCAATGTGGGGCCTGTGACCCACGGACCATTGGCACTGTCCCTTTCCGGAGTTACTTCCGACCGGTTTAAACTGGTTTGCTCGGGCCTGGTCAGCAATGTCCCTGAAGCCGGTTTCTCTGAGATAGTGATTACCGAAGGGGCTTACCTGGAGGAGTATGTTGAAAAAACCCTCGGGAAGATGCATCCAACGCCTGCTCCCAATTTTTACACCTACATCTGGGACACGCAGGACGCCGTTGAAAATGACCAGCTGAAAATCGGTGAGGTCATTGATCTGAGCGATAAAATGGATGAAAACGGCGTGCTGACATGGGATGCCCCCGAAGGCACCTGGACGGTCCTGCGTGTGGGAATGACCCCCACAGGCACTCAAAATGCCCCGGCCGCCCCGCAGGGGAAAGGGTATGAAATCGATAAAATGAATGAAGAACTGGCCCGTTTCCATTTCGAACAATACATCGGGGAATATCTGAAACGCATTCCGGAAGAGAGCCGTCCGGCCTTTAAATATGTGATCGCCGACAGTTATGAGATGGGTTCGCAGAACTGGACCGATGGTTTTGAGGAGCGGTTTGAGGAAAAGTACGGTTATAATCCGGTGAAGTACCTTCCCGTATTGTCGGGTCGCATTGTGGAAAGTGCCGGGAAATCGGACCGCTTCCTTTGGGATCTCCGGCGGTTGGTTGCCACCGATATTGCTTATGATTATGTGGGAGGATTGCGAAAAATATCCAATGAGCATAACCTGAAGCTGTGGCTTGAAAATTACGGACACTGGGGATTCCCCAGCGAGTTTCTGATGTACGGGGGACAATCGAACCTCGTAAGCGGGGAGTACTGGAATGAAGGATCCCTTGGAAATATTGAATGCAAATCCGCCTCTTCTGCTGCCCATATTTACGGGAAGCCCATTACATCTGCCGAGGCTTTTACCGCTGCAGCCCAGGCTTACCGGCGCCACCCGGCCGTGCTGAAAACCCGCGGGGACTGGAGCTATACGGAGGGGATCAACCATTTTGTGCTTCACCTGTACATCCATCAACCCGACGATGAGCGGATTCCGGGAGTGAACGCCTGGTTCTCAACAGAGTTTAACCGGCACAATACCTGGTTTGACCAGGGGAAAGAGTGGGTCGATTACCTGCGGCGCTGCCAGGGAATGCTGCAGAAAGGAAAATATGCAGCCGATGTTTGCTATTTCATCGGGGAGGACGCGCCAAAAATGTCCGGAACTCAGGAGCCGGAACTGCCGGAGGGCTATTCCTACGATTATATCAATGCGGAAGTGATCATGAACCGCTTATCGGTAGAGGATGGCCGGCTGGTGCTTCCGGATGGCATGTCCTACAAACTGATGGTGCTGCCCAACGTTGAAACGATGCGGCCCGAAGTGCTGCAAAAAATTGAAGAACTGGTTCGTGCAGGAGCTGCTGTCCTGGGTCCCAAACCCCAACGGTCGCCCAGCCTGGAAAATTATCCGGAATGCGATGACCAGGTGAAGCAAATTGCGGATCGCCTGTGGCCCGGTCAACCGGGAAATGCTTTCCATGAGTACGGGGAAGGACATCTCTTCACGGGGATGGAGCTTCAGGAAGTGCTTGATAAACTGGCAGTGGAAAAAGATGTTGATTTCGGGAAGGAGAATCCCGTGCTATGGACCCACCGGACATTGCCGGGAATGGAGATCTATTTCCTGACCAATCAAAGTACGACTGAAGAGATAAAGGTGAAACCCTCTTTCCGGGTCAACGGACTGAAACCCCAACTGTGGGATGCCGTGACAGGGGAGGTACGCATGCTGAATGACTATGCCGTGGAAGACGGCCGGACAACCGTTCCGCTGACTTTTCAGCCCAAAGAGAGCATGTTTATTGTCTTTACCAACCAGAAGAATGCGCATACCGGTTCGGGCTATGCCG
>JAGYMR010000124.1 GCA_018400515.1 Tangfeifania sp. | reverse complement strand
TCACACAGCTGGAGTCTGGGGGGCTACACACGGTTTTATGACGGAGTGACCATCCGGCCCTATATTATTCAGCCCGAAACCCGCCGGTACGGAATGGTGGGCATTGGTGTTTTTTGTCATGAGTTCGGACATGCCCTCGGGTTGCCGGATCTCTATGATACCGACGGGAGTTCAGAAGGCCTCGGGGAATGGTGTCTGATGGCTTCGGGGGCATGGCTGAACCAGGAAAAAACTCCGGCCATGCTTTCGGCCTGGGGGCGTGAGGAACTGGGATGGATCGAGCCTGTGGTGATCGGCAGCGACGGGGACTATTCGCTTTCTCCTGCTGCGGCCGGCGATGCCTGTTATAAGTTGCTGACCCCTGAAAGCGAAGAGTATTTTCTGCTTGAGAACCGCAACGCCACCGGCTTTGATGCGGCCCTGCCCGGCACCGGACTGGCCATTTACCATGTAAATGCCGGCCGGCATGATAACAATGAGGAAGCGCTGAAATTGACCGACCTTGAAGAAGCTGACGGCCGGGATGACCTGGATAAAAACGGCAACCGGGGGGATGACGGGGATCTTTTTCCCGGAAGCTCGTTCAGTACCTATTTCAATGATGCCTCTTACCCGGATTCAAAAAATTATAACGGCACCTCGTCGGGAGTCAGCATTTATGACATCGCTGAAGCGGGGACTTTCCTCCATTTTTCAACAGGAACCCGCGTCATTGAGGGGATTGATCTGCTTCCCGGAACGGGGGAAAATGAACTGGTCGTGGATGGTACCCGTATTCAGGCCGATTTTCAAGTGACCAACGGGGGAAATCAATCTTCCGGACCATTTTATGTGGCCTGCTATCTGTCCGAAGATCAAACCGTCTCCGCTTCGGATTTTTTTATCGGACGGGAACTGGTGGAAGAATTAAATGCCGGGCAATCCATCGTCTCCTCTTTTTCCAAAGATGTTGCCGGGCTGAATCCTGAAATCCCCCCGGGGGAATATTATGTGGGTTGTATCATCGATTATGATGACCGCATCGCCGAATCCGATGAGAGCAACAACAGGCATAGTTTTACGGACGATGTTTTTCATTACTGTCCACCGGCAGTTACTTTTCTGACCGAAGCGTTGTGTTCCGGCGACAGTCTGGTATATAACGGGGAGGTGATTGAAAAATCCGGCGTTTATGAGTATGAATATCAAAGTGAAAAAGCCTGCGATTCTTTGGTGGTGCTTGAGGTAACGGTGAATCCCTCGGATGAGATAAACCTTACAGAAACCATTTGCAGGGGGGAAAGCCTGTCCTGGGGTGACCAGGAGATTACAAAATCCGGCATTTACAAGGCTAATTTTACCAATGCATACGGGTGTGATTCCGCGGTGACCCTTGACGTTCATGTTGTTGATCCCGTTCAGACCGTTCTGGAGGAAAGGATCTGTGCCGGCGATTCCGTGGAGGTGGCCGGCATATATTACTCAGAACCGGGGGTTTATATCCATTCACTGGTCAGCCGGCAGGGGTGCGATTCCACCGTGATAATGAATTTAATGGTGAATCACCCCTCCGATACCCTGATTACCCGGTCGGTTTGTTCGGGTGACAGTGTCATGGTCGGCGACAGGGTGTATAAAAAACCGGGCATTTTCAGGCAGGTTTTTTCCAGCCGGATGGGGTGTGATTCCCTGGTAACACTTGATCTTCAGATTAAACCGGAACAGGATGTTCTACTGGAAAAGACCATTTGCCCGGGAGATTCGGTTTTCGTGGGGCCTTATGTTTACAATAAGAGCGGCGTATTTGAAAATACGTTTAGCAACCGCTTTGGCTGTGACTCGCTGGTAACGCTTCAGCTGGAGGTGGCCCCTTTGCCGGAAATCGATCTGGGGCCCGACAGGATCATGTATACTTCCGAAACCCTTTTGCTCGATCCCGGCCCTGGTTACGCGGATTACTCATGGAATACCGGGGATGATTCCCCCGCCCTCCGGGTGAACCCGTCGGCCGGCACCGGCGAGCATTCCTTCGAAGTGACCGTGACAAACGCTTACGGGTGTTCGGTTTCCGATGCTGTTGAGGTTACCATCTTTAACGATGCCTTTTCGATCGCTGATCCCGAAAGGAATCTCAAACTATTTCCCAATCCCGGGGATGGAAGGATCAACTTGCTGATTCAACAGGTTACCGGTTCTTACCAGGTAATTGTGTATGCCGGGAATGGCACGGTTGTTTTTCAAAATGAATTTACCGCCCCCGGGAAGAAATTTGTGAAGTCCCTCGATCTGTCGTTTTTAACCTCCGGATCTTATTCGTTGCACCTGCATTCCGGGGGTGAGGTGCTGGCAGAGAAACTGATGATTTTTAAAAATTAGCGGTCCGGAGACCCTTCCGATAAAATGACCGGGAAGGGCCTGGTTTTTTCTCCTGTATAAAAGGTGACATGCGGGAATGGGATCTCAATTCCGGCAGCATCAAAGGCTTGCTTGATCTCCATGAAACCACTGTTTTTGACTTCAACGTAATCGGCTTTTTCAAACCAAATCCCAAAAAGTATTTCCATTCCGCTGCTTCCGAATTTTTGAAAAAGGATCAGCGGCTCCGGCTCATCGAGGCAAAGCGGATTTTTTCGTGCCACCTCCAGGAGAATGTTTTGGGCTTTGGCAAGGTCTTCCTTGTAAGCAATGGTCACATGAAAATCCATCCGCCTTAAAGGGAAACGGGTAATGTTGGTGAGTTCCGTGCTGATAACGGTTTGATTGGGGATGCGGATCAGCACATTGTCAAAGGTCCGGATTTTTATCGAGAGTAAATCGATGTTGTAGACGATGCCGGTGATTTCGCCCATACGCACGAGATCACCAATTTCAAATGATTTTTCAGAAACCAGAAAAAAACCGCTCACAATATTCCCGATGCTGTTCTGGGAGGCGATCCCCACGATAATTCCAATGATCCCTGCAGCTCCGAAAACCGGGGCCAGGTTAATCTTCAGTTCTGAAACAAGAATGAAAAAAAGAATGATAAAACCCGAGTAAAGAATGATCCGTTTGATGATCATTTTTCGCTGGCTGGACCAGCCAGAGGGGATGACCTTCTGGATTAAATATCCCAGCGAATAAATGATTGCCAGACCAACGGCAAGGATAATTAAAATTTTCAGAAAGATTTCAAAGGAGGTTTCGTTAAAATATTTTGATAAGTCAAAATTCATGAGGGCTATTTATAGATGTTTTTTATGAAATGGAAATTAATTTTCAACCGGTTTTTTTCCTGTTTACGCACTGCTTTTGCGACCATTTCCGCCTCTTCGCCATGTATTGCCCTGGAATAGCGATACTCAGCCGAACTGGTGATGTCTTTTCCTTTGTACTCCAAAGCAACCATGCTGGTGATCATTTTTTCGTTGTTCTTATAAAAGAGCAGGTTTTCCGTCCGGATAATCAGTCGTTCCATTTTCAGTACCCCGGTCCAGTTATTAAAAATGGTCACCGGGCAAAGGGCTTCCCAGGGGAGCAGCCTGGCTTCATGGGCATGATAATAAAATTGTTCCCCCAGCGAGCAGGCAGGCTCACCGCTGTCAGGTTCCCCAAACCAGGTGTTTGAAAGCGGTTCGATCTCTATCTCTTTTAACACGTTTTCGGGGCTGTTTTTGGCAAAGCATGCCTTCACCATGAGCGGTATTTTCAGGAAAAAAGTAAGCTTCTGCCGGGGGGAGATGAACAGGCGGCTTCCGTTAAACACCACGGGCCGGGGCGGCATGGAGGGGATCAGGAGCAGGGCATCCGATTTCCCGGTCTGAAAATACTCACCTCCGGAAAAATCGGGCGCTTCGCCGTGGGGATGTTTTTCCATCCGGAGAAAAATCCAGCCCTCTTTTTCGCGTTTAATGGCCAGCGAGAATTGCGGAAAGGAAAACATCCGGAAATCCCCGGGCGGGATTTTCAGTAGGCCGAACAACGAATTGGAATCCAACATTTCTTCCCTTTTTTTAGCTAATTTACTAAGAAAGATCTGTAACCCGGACGAGTTGGCAAAAAAAATAATGGGGATGCATGGCCGGTTCCGGCCGGCCACAGATCCCCTTTACTCATAGAACACAAAGGACTATTCGTGTTCTTCTTTCTTTTTCTCATCCAAATGCCCCAGGTCAACATCCACTGCACCGGCGATCTTTGAGATGTGCGCGGGGTCAATGATGCCCTGAATGCTGATGAGCGCACTTTCCTCTCCGCCCACGACCAGAATCAGGTCAGAGAGTTTTCCGTAGTCCGAACCCCGGGCCAGGAACCGGACGACCTCATCGGCCTCGGTTACTTCCATCAACACTTCATAATCCTTGTTGTCAAAAAAACCGTCTTTTTCCAGTTCTTTGAAAAAATCCACTTTCCCGGTTATTTCACTGTTCTCTACCGAGAGGATGCGGATTCCTGTGAGACCAGACAACACTTCGCCGGATTTGTTTTCTCCGGTGTCGATCTGACTCGCAAACTGAAGCATTTTACCCGAAATGTTTACCGTAGTAAAACCCTCTTTGTTGGCATATTTTTCAAATAATTTGTCAACGGGGGCTTTTTGCGCAAGTACGGCCACCGGCAGTACGATGGCAAGAAAAATGATTAATGTTCTCATGGTTTTGAATTTTGTTGTTTAATTTTTTCCACATTTTCAAAAAAATCATTCACTGGTTTAATTCCTTTCTTTAGGGGTTCGGAAGCTGTTTCAAGCTTGTCGAAATGGTCCAGTCCGGCCAATCCTTTCTGGTATTTTGCCGACACATACTCCAGTGTATTTACAGCAACTGTCCGGGCTTTCCCGGGGTCATCAAAGGTGTCATTATAGGGGTGTTCCTGTTGATGAAAAAGCAGCATTCCCCCCACCACCAGGATAACCGATGCGGCAATGCCCGTGACGGTTCTCCACAACCAGCGGTATTTTGATTTGTCGTTTGATTCCTTTTCAAGGATATGATCCATTACCGCTTCGCCGTCGAAGAATACATCCTCCGGCTTTTTCAGGTCGGAGAGACCGCTGAAAAATTCCCTGTAAGGTTTCAGTTCGGGAGCAATTTTTTCTTCTGAGCTGAAATATTCAATAAGCTCTTGTTCCTCTTTACCTGTACTTTCGCCATTAAAATAGCGTTGCAGCAATCGATTTATTTCTTTCATCTTCATTTGAATTCATTTTAAAAAATTCATCACGCACTTTTTTTCTTGCCCGCGAAAGGGTTACCCGCAGCGCATTAATCTTCAGCTGGGTTATTTCAGCAATTTCTTCGTATGATAATTGCTCCACATCCCTCAGGTGTATCACCGTCCGTTGCAGTTCCGGCAGCCGCTCCATCAGCATTTTTATCTGCCCGGCCGATTCGTTTAGTTCAAGCTTTGAATGAACATCCACGGATATCCGGTTGATTTTCCGGTAGGTTTCAGCATCCATGGGAGCTGTCCTTGCCGATCGTAAAAGGTCCAGGCACCGGTTCCGGGTCATCCGCATAGCAAAAGCCTCAATGTTGTCAATTTGATCCAGTTCGCTCCTTTTTTGCCACAGCTTCAGGAAAACATCCTGAACCACGTCATGTGCCTCGGCTTCGCTCTCCATCATCCGAGCTGCAAATCGGATTAACTTATTACCAACAGGTAAAACCCTTGTTTTAAAATCATTTGCAACCATTTGCTGTTTTTTTCTCCTGCCGGTCCGGCCGGTTTTCAAAGTTAAGACGTGGAACGATCAATTTCATTACAGAAATGCAATATTTTTTTAAAATATTAAATTATTAGATGTCCGGGCAAATAATCTTCGGATAAAAATTTGGAAATGCATGTCGAATCACTTCTCTCTTTTTTAAATAAATGCTTAAATTACAAAAGGAAATTAGAAAAGCCGGATTGGCCGGTGTCAATCTGCTACCTGCCATGGACGAAAAAACGAGCCGGGCCATTGCCCGGCAAATCCAAACGGAAGCCAGGGGAAACGATCTGGTGATTTTTTCTGTTCATTGGGGCGGCAACTGGGGGTATGCCATTTCTCCCCGGCAAAGAACCTTTGCCCATCAACTCGTCGACGATGCCGGGGCCGACATTGTCTTCGGACATTCATCGCACCATCCCATGGGAATGGAAGTCTATAAGGAAAAACTGATCATCTACGGGGCAGGTGATTTTATCAATGATTATGAAGGGATCAGCGGGCATGAGGAGTACCGGGGAGAACTGACCCTCATGTATTTTCCTGTCATTGACTCCGGCAGCGGAAACCTGATCGCGTTAAAACTGATCCCGATGAGAATAAAAAAATTCAGACTGAACCGCACTTCCGCCAATGAGGCCCGCTGGCTGCAAAAAGTCCTGAACCGGGAAGGGGAAGAACTCGGAACCAGCGTGCTGATGGATGAGAACCATGTTCTTTGGCTGGATTGGTAATGATTTTTTGGGGATTGATTGTGATCCAAACGCTTTGAATAATCAATGGCCGGTTCTGGGGAACACCGGGGACATTTTGTGGATAGCCCCCGGTTTCATGCCCGGGAATATTGATTCGTTGGGAAAATTCCCCTATTTTTATTACCAGCAATTTGCACATGACAAAGTCCGGTATGTCAAAATAACGGCGATGCATTGTTATATGGGCCGGGAATATACCCCCAAAAGCGTCCGGAGATCTTTTTTGCCCCCATTTTTCGAATAACTGAAAGACAACCCTATTTTTCTGAAAAATAAACCAAAATCAATTTTAATATGACAAAAGAAGAAATTATCAGTGATGGCCCGGCGATCAAGCAAAAACGTTATAACATGGCTCTGCTCATTCTGGGGTGGGGAATTTTCGGCGTTACGGCGCTGGGTGCTGTAGCCATTATTTTTACCGCTGTTTACAGCAGTGATGCCGATGTTTTCGGTTCAGTGAAGGATATTCTGGCCATTTTGGTTCCTGTCATTAGTGCATGGGTCGGGACCGTTCTGGCCTTTTATTTTTCAAAAGAGAATTTTGAATCGGCCTCGGATAAGTCCCGGGAACTGATCAGGCAATTTTCAACGCCGGAGGAAAAACTCCAGGGGATCGTCGCAAAAGATGTGATGATCCAGATGGGGCATGCGTTATTTTATATGCTTAAAACGAATCCGGACCAGGTGTTTTTGAAAAAGGATTTGAAAACCAATTTTTTGGACAGGTTCCGCCGGAACCGCCTGCCTGTTCTGGATGAAAAAGGGCGGGTCCTGTTCATGCTTCACCGCAGCACCATTGATCAGTTTCTGGATGAAATGGCTGACCGTGGGGCCGACCGGGAAAAACTGACCCTGCAGGATATGCTGGATTCGGCGTATTACAGCCGGGTCCTTACCGGAAGTTACAAAACCATTAAGGGATCTATGAGTCTGCTGAAAGCAAAAACCTGTTTTGAAACCTTTCCGGGTTGTCAGGATGTTTTTGTAACCGAAACGGGGGAGCTGACATCCCCTGTGATTGGGTGGATTACCAACGACCTGGTTATTAAACACTCAACGATTGAATAAAACGGCTCTGGGAAATCAGTTCACCGGCAACATGGATCTGAAAAACGAATCCTCCGGAGATGTTCAGAAGGGCTTTAATGTCAATGATGAATAAAAAAAGCGGCTGCCTCAGACAGACAGCCGCTCTTTTGGGAGAAGACATGCAGATTAATACCTGTTCATAACGTTAAATCCCGCCTAACCTTAAAGTTCGATGCCCAGTTCAACCGGCAGTAGGACTGCATCGATCACATGTACGATGCCGTTGGAAGCGGACAGATCAATAAACGGAGGCACGAGATAAGCTTTTTCACCGGGCTTCACGGTTTCAACAGCCCAAATAGTAGCCTCGGAATCTACCGAAAAGGTTGCCCCTTCAAAAAGT
>JAGYMR010000123.1 GCA_018400515.1 Tangfeifania sp. | reverse complement strand
GCCGAAAGCTTTTTCAGGTAGGCTTCGTTGATTCGTTTTGCCTGGTAATTGTGGGTTGTAAGCGTGATGTACCCTTCATCTTCGGGGGGCATGAATCCGGGTTTGCAGGATCGGTTCAGCAGTTCCAGATCCGCTGAGTCAAGCCGGTTGTCGCGGACTTTGTTTAAAAGGTTAATAAAATCCGGATTGCTCTGCCGGTAGATGTGCCGGAGTTCGATGCTGATGAGGTTGGATTTTTGCAGAGCCCTGCTGCTAAAAAAGAAACAGGTTTCGTAGTATTTTTTCAAAATGGTCCGGTCTTCCTCTTTGACAACCGGAGCCAGTTGCTGCAGGTCGCCGATCATGAGCAACTGAACCCCGCCAAAAGGCTTGTGACGGCTCCTGAACCGCCGTAATACCGCGTCAATGGCATCCAGTACATCGGCCCTGACCATGCTGATTTCATCAATGACCACTAAATCGAGGCTGCGGATGAGTTTGATTTTGTTTTTGCTGAAGCGGTTGATTCGTTGCCGGTTGTTCGTATTTTCAGGAAATTCTTCCGGGGATTGATCCTCCGGTATCTGCGGACCGAAAGGCAACTGGAAAAAAGAGTGGATGGTTACCCCTCCCGCATTGATGGCGGCAACGCCCGTGGGAGCCACCACCACCATGCGTTTGGGGCTTTTTTTTTTCAGATTTTTCAGAAATGTGGTCTTTCCTGTGCCTGCCTTGCCCGTCAGGAAAACATGCTGTCCGGTTGACTGAATGAAATCATAAGCCAGTTGAAGCTTGGCGTTTGCCGGAGTACTCATCTGTATAACTATTTTAATTTGCTTTCATTAATTTTTTCCTCAACAGTAAAAGGGATCTCAAATCTGCTCCGACCTGCAGGGAATACCATGCTTTGTGATCATTTCCCCATGACCACGGTATGCAATCATTTGGCTGTTCAATGATCATTTGGTGGAAGGAAAGGGGGCTCCTTCCGGTCAGTGGTTTGCAGAGCCGGGTGACATCAAATATAAGGTTTTGTCCCTGAGAAACCGCTTCGGAGATGAAATTTTTTCATTATCTTGGTAGCTCTTAACCGAAATAAAACAGGAATTATGAAACGTATCTTATTTATTGCCACATTGATTTTTATGAGTGTTTCTGTGGGGGCACAGCCAAAAGTGGAACTGAAAAAAAAGCCAGCAGAAAAAAAAGTTGACGTGCTTGTAGGGGGCGACCTTTTTACATCGTACATCTATCCCGATAACATTAAGAAGCCGGTTTTATGGCCCGTAATTACCGCCGAAGGGAATGAGGTAACCCGCCAGTTTCCCCTGAAAAACAAACCGGGGGAACGGGCCGATCACCCGCACCACGTGGGTGTCTGGCTGAATTATGGCGACGTGAACGGCCTGGATTTCTGGAATAATTCAGAAGCGATTCCTCCGGAAAAAGCAGCCGGGTACGGGACCATTTACCACAAAACCATTGAAGAGGCTGAAAGCGGAAGGGGGGAAGCCCACCTTATCACTACGGCTGCATGGAAAGATCACCAGGGGGAAACCCTGCTTAATGAACGAATCGAATACACCTTTTCAGCCAAAGGAAAAACCCGCATGATCGACCGGACCACTGTGCTGAAAGCGGTCAACGGGAAAGTGAAAATTTACGATAATAAGGAGGGCATGTTTGCGATCCGTGTGACCCGTGAGCTGGAGCTTCCCGCCTCCGGAACAGTGGAGGTGGTTGACTCCCATGGAAAGGTTACCCGCATAGAAGCTTCAGAAGATCATGTTGCTACCGGGAATTACCTCAGCAGCGAAGGAGTTGAAGGTCCGGGTGTCTGGGGTACCCGCGCCAGATGGATGAAACTTTCCGGTGTCCTGAACGGGGAGCAGGTCGCCATTGTTATTTTTGACCATCCCGGAAATCCGGGGTATCCCACCTACTGGCATGCCCGGGGATATGGGTTGTTCTCTGCCAACACCCTTGGACAAAAAATCTTTTCTGAAGGGGAAAAAGAGATGAACTTTGTAATCCCTGACGGGGAGTCCGCAACCTTCCGCTACCGCCTGGCTGTATTCTCCGGTGACCCATCGGCAGAAGAAATCAATGAAATGGCCGAAGCTTTTGAAGACAAGATTTAAATCCTGAATGGCCTTAAATTATATTTGGATATTTTTCTTCTTTACAGCTTTTGTTATTGGGCTGGTTAAGCTGCTATTCCTGGGTGATACAGCGGTTTTTTCAAATATGGTGAATGCCACGTTTGAGATGGCAAAAACCGGCTTTGAGATTTCGCTGGGGTTGACAGGGGTGCTTACTTTGTGGATGGGCGTGATGCGCATTGGGGAAAAAGGCGGCATTGTTAAGGTCTTTTCCCGGATCATCGGACCCTTTTTCAATAAGCTTTTTCCCGAACTTGGAAAATCCCACCCGGCGTACGGAGCCATCATGATGAATATTGCCGCTAATATGCTCAACCTCGATAATGCCGCTACCCCCACAGGATTGCAGGCAATGAAAGAGATGCAGCAGACCAATCCCGATAAAAAAACCGCCTCGAACGCACAGATCATGTTTTTGGTCCTGAATACTTCAGGCCTGACCCTGCTGCCCATCAGCATCATGGTTTACCGGGCCCAGATGGGAGCGGTCAATCCTTCGGATATCTTTATTCCCATATTGCTGGCGACCTATTTTTCCACTATCGCCGGATTGATCGCTGTTTCCTTCTATCAACGGATAAACTTGCTGAATAAAGTGGTCCTTCTCTATCTCGGGGGACTCACACTGATTATTGCGGCCATTATATGGTATTTTTCCACGCTGGGAAAAGAAGCGGTGACGGAAATTTCCAGCCTGGCAAGCAATTTCATCCTTTTCTCGGTGATCATTGCCTTTATTTTGCTGGCTGTCATCCGGCGGGTGAATGTTTACGAGGCTTTCATCGACGGGGCAAAAGACGGCTTCAAAACGGCTGTAAAAATCATTCCCTACCTGGTGGCCATCCTGGTGGCCATAGGGGTGTTCCGGGCCTCCGGGGCCATGGAGTGGCTCATTTCAGGATTTTCCTGGCTCTTTGAGCTGGCGGGCCTTAACACTGATTTTACGCCGGCTTTGCCCACAGCCCTCATGAAACCGTTGAGCGGGAGCGGCGCCCGCGGGATGATGGTGGATGCCATGTCAACACACGGGGCAGATTCGTTCGTGGGGCGTGTGGCCAGCACCGTCCAGGGAGCTACCGATACCACGTTTTATATCCTGGCTGTTTACTTCGGTTCCGTCGGTATAAAAAACACCCGCTACGCCGTGGTGTGTGGCTTGATCGCTGATTTTACAGGGATTATTGCTGCCATTGCCCTGGCTTACCTGTTTTTTTATTAGAATAAAATTAAATTAAACATTTGTAATTCAATTAAAATTAAATAAATGGTATCTTTCGTTTACAAGGCCCATGGAACTCGCTTGTAATTTTATTCATAATCATTTGTGATGTTAGCATCATGCTCGTTTCATTAGAATATAGGGGGGGTGTGATTGTATTTCAGAAATCGTTGACAACCTTTTTTAGGACGATCAATTTTTTCAGAAGCGGCTCCAGCAGTTCGAGCTTTAGCATATTGGCTGCATCCGACTTCGCTTCTTCCGGACGGGGATGGGTCTCAATGAAAATTCCGTCGGCCCCCACAGCAATTGCTGCCCGCCCGATGGTCTCAATCAATTCCGGCTGTCCCCCGGTAACTCCGCTGGCCTGATTGGGTTGTTGCAACGAGTGGGTAATGTCCAGTGCCACCGGCACGTTGAATTGTTTCATTTTCGGAATTCCGCGGTAATCCACTACCAGATCCTGATAGCCAAAGGTGGTGCCCCGTTCGGTGAGTACAATATTTTTATTGCCGCTTTCCCTGACTTTGTTCACCGCAAACTTCATGGCTTCTGCCGAAAGGAACTGGCCTTTTTTGATATTGACCGTTTTTCCGGTTTGGGCAGCGGCCACAACAATGTCCGTCTGCCTGCACAGAAATGCAGGTATCTGCAGAACATCGGTGTATTCTGCCGCCATGGAAGCTTCAGGAACACTGTGGATATCGGTGATGGTGGGGATGGAGAATGTTTCGCTCACTTTCCGGAGAATTTTCAGTGCCTTTTCATCGCCGATCCCCGTAAAGGAATCAAGCCTTGAGCGGTTGGCTTTCCGGTACGAACCTTTAAAAATAAATGGAATCTTCAGGTGGGTGGTGATCTCCACGATCCTTTCTGCAATTTCCATGGCCATTTTTTCTTCTTCAATGGCACAGGGACCTGCCATCAGAAAAAAATTACCGGAAGCGGTGTGTTTCAATTTATCAATGGATGGTGTCATCTTAAATAAATTATAATATTCTTGAAAAACGGCGACTCTTCGGTGGCTTCAAAGACATTTCCGGCCTTACAGAACCTCAGTTTCCTCATTGCATGCCATCGCCTTGCTTTTTTTTATGGCAAATTTAGAATGGACCTTGCCCAGGGGTTAGCCTGAAATGCTTTTAATAAAGTGAATGGAATGTTTGTTGAAAATTTGTGGCTGGTCCACATTGCATACATGTCCGCTGTTCCGGATAATCTCCAGATGCGAGTTAAAATGTTTTTTTACCAGGGTTGCCACCTTGGGTAGAAACATATGGTCGTGATCGCCCATGAGGTAAAGTACGGGTACTGAAGCCTCTTTTTTGAAAAATTCCCGGAGGTTTATACTGATCTCATCCGACATGCGCAGCCATTTTCTGAACTCCCGCTCACCCAGCCGAATGGCCTCCCGGATAAAGAGTTTTCGTGACCGGATGTTTTTCCGGGATGGGATCAGGATCCATGCATTCAACCGGTAGAGCCACATGTAAGGAATAATGGCATTCAGCAGTTTGGTGATGTTTACCAGCACACTGATCCGTTTGCTGAACTGAACAACGGCTCCCCCGAGTATGATCGATTCCGCCCTTCCCGGCGAAAGTTTGTCAATAGCCCTGATAATGATGCATCCGAGCGAAATACCAACAAAATGGGCTTTATCAATGCCCAGGTGATCCATTGTTTTGATTACATCAAGGGCAATTTCATCGAACCGGTACATCTCTTTTTCCGAATACCGGGCTTTTGACTTTCCGTGTCCGCGCAAATCGATCAGCAATACGTTGAAGTGCTTTTTGAAGTCGCGGAGCTGCCTGAACCATACGGCATTGCTTCCTCCTGCTCCATGGACAAAAACAACCCAGGTACGGGATGTTTCATGTGTGTATGTCTTATGGTACAACATGGGGCAAAGATAAGATTATTTTTTTCTTTTTGGTCAAAGGGCCGGTGCTGTAAAAGAATTTCCGGGAGCAAAAAAACTTGCCGGTTCACCCCCGGAGGTTGCGGAGATCACAGGTACGCAGCGTGAGCCCCGTTCGCCCGATGTGCACCGGCAAGCGTCGCTTTTGGGGAAATGCAGGTTATCAGAAGTTCCTGAAATTCCATTTCCCCCGGTAGGCGCGGCTGACCATTTGGTTTGCGGCATCATCCCCTTTAAATTTTTCCTCTTCGGGATCCCACAATAAGGGGCGCTGCAGTTCGTAAGCGATGTTGGTCACATTGCAGACCGAGGCGGTCCGGTGACCTGTTTCCACATCCGATATGGGTTTTGTCCGGTTCCTCAGGGCATCGATCCAGTCCTGGTAATGATTGTCGCTGAAATAAACACGTTGGTCGGTTCCCTTTAATTCCGTTTGTGCAAGCTTTTCATTGGGATAGGTTCGCAGGAAGCCGCGACTGACTTCGACCCTTCCTTCAGTTCCGATGAACTGCACGGCGTTGGCATCGTTTTCGCCTCCCCACAGTTGGTGGTTCACACGTACCCCGTTTTCATAGATCATTGTAAGGCCATGATCTTTCTCGGGAGCGGAAGGGGGCAGGAACTGTACGGGACCCGATTCATCCATGTCCAGGGCCCACTGGGCAATGTCAAACATGTGAGCACCCCAGTCGGTGACCAGTCCGCCACCAAAGTTCCGGTAGCCCCGCCACCAGGCCCACGGACCATTAACATCCGGAGGAGCCAGCTCTTCATGATATCCCCTGTAAAGGGAGGGACCTACCCATTCGTTCCAGTCGAGGCCTTCAGGCACTTCCATGGTGGGAAGATCGCACTGTTTTACCGGTTCGCCCACACTGACGTTAATTTCTTTTATTTCACCAATATAGCCGTTACGCACCAACTCCACGGCATGGCGGAAGTCGCGCCAGGAGCGCTGCATGTTCCCTGTTTGAAATACCCGGTCATATTTCCGTGTGGCATCAACCATGGCACGTCCTTCGGCAACGGTCAGGGCCAGCGGTTTTTCGCAATAGATATCCTTTCCGGCTTTGGCGGCATCCACTGCTATTTGGGCATGCCAGTGATCCGGGGTGGCAATGACCACGGCATCCAGATCACTTCTTTCCAGCATTTCGCGATAGTAGTGGTAAGGTTTCACGGATACATTCAACTCTTTTTCGGCATTGTTTGTGTTGGCTGCCTGGACAAAGTGGTCCAGTTTCTTTTGGTAAACGTCGCAGGCCGCTACAGCAACGGTTCCCCTGCATGCGCCAATATTGTTCAGCAAACCGTGGATCTGTTTCCCCGTGCCAATGTATCCGAGGTTCACACGGTCGTTGGCAGCCACAAAACCGCTGCCCCCCATTACATGTCGTGGAATAATCGTAACGGCAGCCGCTCCTGCAGCTGCTTTTCCAATAAAGGCTCTCCTGTGCATTTTACTCATATTCAGTTCAATTTTATCTTATTATTATTAAACGGTTTTCGATGGATCACTGCTCCTCCGCGAAAACGGCCGGTTTTTTTGGTCCGTTAATTCTTTTGCAGCAAAATGGGTCCTTCCCTGCGGCGTTGCTGCCCTGTAAAATTTAATTTTTGGGGGCTGCGTCCCTGGCGCACCGGAACCCCGTGTTGAAAAGGGAAGTCTCGTGGGAATTCATTGACCGGCCGCTCACCGAAAAGCTGTCTTCTCCATTGCGGTCATAAAAGAATGACCCCCCGCGGATGACTTTTATCTTCGGGTCTTTCCGGTAGGGTTGGTTGCTTCCCGGATAGGGCTGGTAGGTGTCGGCACACCACTCCCAAACATTTCCACCCATGTCGGTAAGTCCCGCGTCGTTTTCCCCGAAGGAACCAACAGGAGAAGTAAAAAGGTATCCGTCTTTGCTTTCCGGGGCCCTGAGGGTTCCCTGCCAGGTATTGGCAAAATAATCTCCGTCCACCGACACCTGATCCCCCCAGCTGAATTTTTCTCCCGAATTTTTTCCGCTACGGGCAGCATATTCCCACTCCGCTTCAGTGGGTAGCCTTTTCCCGGCCCATTCGGCATAAGCCACCGCATCGTTCCAACTCACATGGGTGACCGGGTGATCATCTTCGGCGGCTGGACCTGAGGGACCGAAGGGCTTGCGCCAGGTCGCTCCCGGAAGCAATTCCCAGTTTTGTTTTTCAAGATTAAAAACACCGGAATCCCCGAATTTTTCCGCTTCGGTTTTGAATCCGGTTGCTTCAATAAACTGCCGGAAGCGGGCAACCGTCACAGGTGATTTATCAATGTAAAAAGGGTCGATCGTCACCTCATGAACCGGCCGCTCATTGGGCAACCCATCTTTTGACCCCATCATGAAATTGCCGCCTTCAAAATAGATCATTTTGCTTTCAGGTACCGCACTTTTTTTGGGGGGCACTGATTTTTCCCGGACAGCGGATTTTTTTTGTTCAGACGGAGGGGCCTCCTGACCGGAGGTGGTTGTTGTCTCTTTCTCTTTGGTTTGTTTCCCTGAACAGGCAAAAAAGAAGATTGCGACAGAAAAAATCAGTAGTTGTTTCATCAGTTTATTATTCGTTTGTTTTAAAGGAATTTCATGCAGCTTGCCATCATTGTTTTTTTGCGGAG
>JAGYMR010000122.1 GCA_018400515.1 Tangfeifania sp. | reverse complement strand
AAAAAGATAAATCTTTAAGCAGTTAATTATTAAATATTTAAGTAAATATTTTTTTAAAATAAACTGAAAAATTCAGAAATTACTATATTGGCAGGATTATTTTTCAATACCTATGAAAGCACTTGTACTTGATGAATACAATAAACTCAACTACCGCGATTTTCCCGATCCGGCGATAAAACCGGATGAAGTATTGATCGAAGTAAAGGCTTGCGGTATATGCGGCAGCGATGTCCACGGCATGGACGGCAGTACCGGCAGGCGGCACCCTCCGCTGATCATGGGGCATGAAGCCTCCGGAGTTATTGTTGAAACAGGCCGGGAGGTGAACAACTGGAAAACCGGCGACCCGGTCACATTTGATTCAACGGTTTATCCGCTGGATGACTGGTATACCCGGAACGGCCGCTACAACCTGAGCAATAACCGGGAGGTTATAGGGGTTTCTCCGGAGGAATACCGCCGGCACGGAGCTTTTGCTGAATATGTTGCCGTCCCGCAACACATCCTTTACCGCATACCACCGGAGGTCTCATTTACTGAGGCAGCCATGGTGGAACCCCTTGCCGTTGCAGCTCATGCTATTCGCATTTCAGGACTGACCCCGGGCGACAATGCACTGGTGGTGGGAACAGGCATGGTGGGGAGTTTCATGGTGCAACTGTTAAAAATATTCGGAGCTCATCCCGTGATCGCCCTTGATATAGATGATAAAAAACTGGAAATGGCCCGGACCTTTGGGGCAGATGTTGTCCTGAACGTCCGTGAAAAAGATCTATCCGGAAAAATTGCCGGATACACCAAAAACCGTGGTGCCGACCGGGCCTTTGAAGTGGTGGGAGTTGGTGAAACCGTGCAAACCTGTATCGACAATACCCGGAAAGGAGGACAAGTTGTTCTTGTCGGTAATCTCTCCCCGGGAATAGAATTTCCGCTTCAAAAGGTCGTTACCCGCGAAATTACCGTCCAGGGAAGCTGTGCCATCAACGGGGAATATGAACGGGTACTCGACCTGCTGGCAGCAAAAAAGGTGGATGTAACCCACATGATCTCAGCCGTTGCCCCCCTTTCTGAAGGCGCTGAATGGTTTCAACGGCTGTATGAAGGGAAATCCGGGCTGAATAAAGTCCTGTTGGTTCCGGGGGGACAGTCCGGTGGCCGGCCATCAAAATAAGGGAATCCGCTGAACAGGAGTGTTCCGAAATCTCTGAGCGGCATTGCCTGCATTTATGGGGTTGTTTATTAGTCTGTCCATGAAAAAGAAAAGCATGTTGGAGACAAATGTCTTTTCCTAACTTGCACCAAATTTGTATATTCGTTGGTTAGGTTCAGAATTGATTTAAACATTTATTATATGCAAAAAATAAAACAGTTTTTCCTTGTCATCCTGTTAACTGTAGCAATGACACTGAATGCAAACGCAGCCGATGATTCCCGGCTCATGCGTTTTCCTGATATAAACGGCGATCTCATTGCCTTTGTCTATGGCGGAGACATCTGGACAGTCGATGCCGGTGGCGGAGATGCCCGGCGGCTCACTTCGCACAAAGGACTGGAGTTATTTCCAAAAATTTCTCCCGATGGAAAATGGATTGCATTCTCCGGCCAGTACGGCGGCAATCGCCAGGTATTTGTCATGCCCTCCGGAGGGGGGGAACCCCGGCAGCTTACCTGGTACAATCCCGTGGAGATGATGCCCCCGCGGGGTGGTTTTGACAATGTTGTGCTCGACTGGACTCCCGACAGTAAAAATATTCTTTTTCGCTCGAACCGCACCGAATTCGGACAACGCAACGGAAAATACTTTACCGTGCCTGTCGGCGGAGGTATGGAAAAACCTTTGCAGATTGTGAACGGTGGCATGGCTGTTTTTTCTCCTGATGCAGAAAAAATTTGCTTTACCCCGGTGGACCGCGAGTTCAGGACGTGGAAACGCTACAAGGGAGGACGGGCAACCGAATTGTGGATATATAACCTTAAAAAGGATACCTCTGATAAAATAACCGGCTTTGCCGGATCGGATCAATGGCCTGTTTGGGAAGGAAACGAAATCTTTTTTGCTTCTGACCGCGATTTGCGGCTGAATATCTACCGATACAACACCCAAACAAAGCAAACCGAACAGATCACCCATTTTTCGGACTATGATGTAATGTGGCCTTCCGGCCAAAACGGACAACTGGTTTTTGAAAAGGGCGGATTCCTTTACAAGACCGACATGCAAACCGGGAAAACCAAAAAGATCACCGTCAACATCAACTTTGATACCCCCCACCGGCTTCCCTACATTAAAAATGTAAAGGAAGACATCCACAGCTATGCTGTATCCCCGGCCGGAGAGCGTGCCCTGTTTGATGCCCGCGGGGATATCTTCTCTGTTCCTGCCGAAAACGGAATAACCCGAAACCTGACAAAAACACAGGGAGTCCGCGAAATTTATCCCAGCTGGTCACCCAACGGAAAATACGTTGTTTATTACTCCGATGCCACCGGCGAATATGAAATTTACCTGCTTGAAAACAAAAAAAATGCCGTTCCCCGGCAAATCACCCACGGCTCATCCGCCTGGAAATATGACAACGAATGGTCGCCCGACAGCAAATACCTGCTGTATTCCGACCGCACCCTGAACCTTAAACTGCTCGATGTAGAAACCGAAAAGTTGAGGATTGTCAGCCGGGCTGCGGAAACAGAAATCCGGGATTACTCCTTCTCTCCCGATTCCAAATGGATCGTTTATTCGAAAGAAGCTGCCAACGGACAAACAGCCGTCTGGGTGTACAACATAGAAACACAGAAAAACCACCCGCTCACGGGAAATGAATTTAACGACTATGCCCCTGTCTTCTCTGCGTGCGGAAATTTTATTTTTTTCCTCTCCAACCGGGATTTTAACCTGGATTTCTCCAGCTTTGAGTTCAATTATGTCTATAACAAGGCTACCCGGATTTATGCCATGACCCTGAAAGCAGACGGCCCAAAATTGTATAAAGACAAAAACGATGTGGTCCCGGTAAAAGAAAATGACTCCGGCGAAAAAGAAGCGGCAAAGGAAAAGGCCGTTGAAAAAGAGGAAGAAGAAGAAGAAGAAAAAGCGGTCACGGTAGCGATCGATTTTGAAGGCATTACCGGAAGGATTGAGGCCCTGCCGGCAAAAGCAGGTAATTACCGCAATCTTGGTGCTGTGGAGGGAGGACTTTTGTATATCAGCGGCGGGAAACTACATAAATATTTTCTTTCGGAAGAAAAGAGTAAAAAAATTCTCGATAGTGTCTCGCAGGCGCTGGTTACGGCAGATGGCAAGAAAGTGCTTTACCGGTCAGGAAAAAATTATGGCATCACTGAAGTAAAACCGGAACTTCAGCCTGCAGCGGGGCAGCTTGATCTCAGCGATTTGGAAATGAAAATTGACCCGGTAAAAGAGTGGAACCAAATTTACAATGACGGGTGGCGGATCTTCAGGGACTATTTTTATGTGGAAAACCTTCACGAAGTTGACTGGAAATCCGTCCGGAAAAAATACGGTAAACTTCTGCCTTGCGTGGGGCATCGTACCGACCTGGATTATATCTTAAGTGAAATGGTTTCCGAGGCAAACGTGGGGCATGCCTATGTGAGCCGGGGTGATTTCGAAACCGTGGAACGTATTGATAACGGACTGTTGGGTGCCCGGTTTAAGACAGAACCGGACGCCGGACGCTACCGGATTGAAAAAATATATGAAGGGGAAAACTGGAACAAAGAGCGCCGCTCGCCCCTTACGGAGGTCGGGGTGGATGTAAACGAAGGTGATTACCTGATCAGCATCAATGGCGTGGAGATACCGGCGGACGAAAACCTGTACAGGTACCTCGAAAACAGTGCAGGAGAAATGATGGAAATCACGGTTTCTTCCCAACCGGACGGTTCAGATACCACTACATCGTTTATCAAACCTGTGTCGAGCGAGCTGAACCTCCTGTACCTCAACTGGGTGGAAGAACGGCGGCAAATGGTTGACAAACTCTCCGGCGGCCGGATTGGTTACATCCATGTTCCCAATACTTCGTATGAAGGAAACCGCGAGCTTTTCCGGGGCATGTATGCCTACCATAACAAAGAAGCATTGATTATTGATGACCGGTACAACGGAGGGGGCTTTATTCCGGATGTTATGACCGAACTACTCGACCGCAAAACACTGTCGTACTGGAAACGCGGCGGTCTGAACCCCATGCGTACCCCCGGTATTGCCCATGACGGGCCCAAGGTCATGCTTATCAACGGGTACTCCTCTTCAGGCGGCGATGCTTTCCCTTACTACTTCCGGAAAAAAGGACTCGGGAAACTCATCGGAACGCGTACCTGGGGCGGACTGGTCGGAATATCAGGCAATGCCTCGCTGGTGGATGGGGGAAGCATCTCCGTGCCACAATTCGGCGTATTTGATGAACACGGCGAATATATCATCGAAGGGGTCGGTGTATATCCGGACATTCAGGTGGTTGACCGTCCCGAAGCACTGGCAAAAGGAGAGGATCCTTCTCTGGAGACAGCAGTGGAAGTGCTGCTGAAGCAACTGAAAGAAAAGCCGGAGCAGAAAGTAGACACGCCTCCCCCGCCCGACCGGTCCGAATGGATTGAAAAAGACATAAAATAACTTTACGGCACCATCCGTTCATTGACCACGCATGTTGGTAGGGATCTTCCGGGATGACTGGGACGGATTTGCACCAAACGCTGGAGCGGATTTGCAATCCGGACCCAACAAGAATCCTGAAACGGACCTGCAATCCGTTCAGTATTCAATACGAATTAAATATTATTTACCGATTTTTTTCTGCACAAAAAATTTTAAACATGAAACGCAACCTGTTCCTTTTAATTTTTCTGTTCCTGTTTATCCCCGGCCTGAAAGCGGAAACAGAAGACAATACCCCTGTGCCCGGACATTTTCCCGATTTTATAGTCCCGGGACATGCGGAAGAAATGGCGTCATTGCGAACATTATTTTACCAGCAATATCAAACCACAGGTCCGCTCATGCCTTTATGGGACGAGTGGCTGCCCATGTCCACATTATGGCCGGCAGTTGACAAAAATGGCGGTCTGGAAAAAATGCGCAACCGGTGGAGACAGACTTTGCGGAACCGGTTTATCAATGGCGAGGGGTATGTTGTCACACAACAACACGATGGTCCGGCCCATGCCGAGGGTTGGCCTTTTCCATTGTGGCAGCAGGGAAACGGGGTTGGCTGGCACTTCAAGAGTACCGGCATCCCGGTTTACGACGGTCCTGAAATCGTTACCCCCGAAAGATGGAAAGTTTCGGGTGGTGACAGCGGGCCGGTCATTGACCGGGGGTGGGAAATCCGGTTAACGGACGCCGGCGCATCGGTGCTTTCCCCTGAATTTTCTTTTGATGCAGCGGAATATCCCTGGCTGCGCCTGAACTGGTGGGGAAGCGAGTTGAAAGGAGCCAACTGCTATGTAGAATGGACGACCAAAGAGCATTCCGGATTTTCACCAGAGCGAAGGGCCTATTTTACGTTGTCACCCTTCGACCAGCGGATCGTGGAGCATCCTTCCTGGGCTCCGGAACCTCCGGGAAAATCTGATCGCCCCGAGCCTGAAGCACGAACCATGATCCCCGTTTACCGGGTTCCTTCGTGGAAGGGGAAAATCACCCGCTTCCGGATTGTTTTCGATAACAAGACACCAATGGATGTGGTTATCAAATCATTTCATGTTGCCTACGACACCAGGCACAATGTAAACAACATCAATTATATCCGGGGGTGCCATGATTACTTCACATGGACGAAGGACATCGCTTTCCTTCGGAGTGAGATCGATCGCATCCGTTTTGCCATGCGCTTTGTGCAAAGGGAATTTCAACCCCGCGAGAAAAAATGCATTTACACCACCTGGCCGGGGCACGAGGGTACCAGCGGGATCCGGTATGTAAACGGTGAAAAAAAGATTGTACCAGGAGCCGGCATTGGCAGCAATTACTGGGATCTGCTCCCCTTTGGAGGGGAAGATGCCCTGGCAACCATCTATTATTATGATGCTCTGAAAGACCTTGCCACCCTGGAAGAAGAAATTATCAACCACCCCGAATGGTGCATTCCTTCCGGAGGAGATGCATTCGATCCCGGAGAACTGCGCACCCATGCCCGGGAAGTGAAAGCATACGGAACAAAGCGATTCTGGAACGAAAAAACCAGCCGGTTCGGGACCGTTGACCTGGAAGGAAACATGTATGACTATGGCTTTACGTTCCTGAACAATGAAGCCATTCATTTTGATTTTGCCACCCCTGAACAGGCCAAATCCATTCAGGACTGGCTTTCTGGTAAGAGGATCATCAAAGGAGATACTTCGGTGGGAGAAGACATTTATCACTGGCGCTTCGGGCCCCGCAGCACTACAAAAAGGAACACGGATTACTATTTTTGGGGATATAATCCCGATGCTTTGCCCTGGGGAGGTTCAGTACAAGACGGGGGAGCTATACTTGCATGGTCCTATTACGACCTTATGGCAAAAATGAAAGTCTTTGGACCTGATGCTGCTTTAGAGTTGCTCAAAGAAATCATTCAATGGTATAGCGACACGCAATCAGAAGGAGGATTCCGGGCATATTATAAAAACGATCCAAAAAGAGGAACCTTGCAGGGCGGAAATGTTGCCGGAGGCCTTGGGGTGGATATGGAATTCAAAGAGAGCATCCTGGTGCCGCAAGTGATGCTCTATGGCTTCCTTGGATTCGAACCCGGTGTTGACGGGTTCAGTATTAACCCAAATCTGCCAAAAGAGTGGCCCTCCCTGACCATTAACCGGATTCATTACCAGGATATGATCCTGAGCATAAAGGTGACCCGTGATAAAACAATCACACTTTCAGGAACCGGTAAACCCGATGAACCTGTTAAAATTGATGTTCCCGGGGATTATGAAATGGTTAACCGGCTGAAATGATCCAATGCCCCCATCCGGTTGTTGCCGGACATTTCCCGCTCCGGCCGGTCACAGGCAGTCAAAACGGTCCTGTTCCTTTTATTCATCCCGGTTATGATAATTTTCCCAGACGGGATGTTGTTTCAGGAGTTCCTGATAAATTTCCGGCCGCCGTTGCTGAAAATTCCGGTTGTCCCGCCGGGCAAGCCGCAGTTTTTTCAAATTTATTTTTCCTGTAATGTAAGCTTCCTTGCTTTCAGGACAGTATTGTTTGATTGTCGCAGGCCATTCCGCGATCATTGTTCCCCACCCCTTCGCCTGGTTCGTGCAAATCATGGATACGCAATTCTGAAACATAATGGTTTTCACAATAAAATCTTCAACCGGGCCGCCCCGCCCATTCATCCAGACAAGAATTTCTGCTCCTTTCAGGGAAAGGATCCTTGGAGGCTCCGGGAACCAACCGTCATAGCAAATAAATATGCCGATTTTTCCAAAATCGAGATCAAAGACGGGGAAAGATGCTCCCCGCTTCATGATCCATTCGGGGTCGTTTTGAATGAACCAATCCCTATCATGTCCTTCCGGCGGAGTGCTGTAGGCCGGCTCACTTTCACAGTAGGAGTCGACCGCTGCATGCGTTTTATAATATTTCCCTGCAATGCTTCCATCCCGTCCGAAAAGGATGGCAACATTGGCAAAAGTCCCGTCATCAAAAACCTCCCAGCCTCCGATGATCGCATAGATATGGTTTTGCGCAACGGCCTTTGCAAGGGCTTTGGTCGCTTCTCCCGGAATTGAGATGCGGCCCAGGTAATACTCCGGAAAAACCACCAATTGGGCACTGTCACGGCCCGCCCTGTTTATGTATTCTATTGCTGTTTCCACCGGGTCTTTCTTCAGCTCCGGCGCTGGCGTTTTATAGTGGCCCGAAACCTGCACCGCCGCTACCTTCACCTCATCAGGTTTTTCTGAGCCCAATTGCCCATATAAAGTAAAGGGGGTTGAAGCCAGTTGTACCATCACCAAAAAACAGGGTACACAAATGCCAAAAATAATTCGTTGAGCGAATGCATG
>JAGYMR010000121.1 GCA_018400515.1 Tangfeifania sp. | reverse complement strand
AACTCGCATGTTTTTTAATCATCTCTTGGGCGTAACTATTTTACATGCTCGTTTCATTAAAAAAAATATTTTTTTTGATAATTCTTTAATGCACAGGGCTACGAGGCATCGTTTTTAATAAGTAAAATGTGATCCGAATATAAACATTTTTCCCCATTTTTTGGAAACGATGCAGGATTCAACCGGTCGGATAAGACAGGTCCGGTGGAAGAAATATTTCGCCGCTCAAAATCAATAATGCCCTTTATTTTTTTATTTGACAAAAAAAAGTGGGACCCGAAAAATCGAATCCCACTGTACTAGTGCCCTTTTTAACCAGATAGTTCAAATGCAATTATGCATCTTATCTTCCCAAAATTTTTTGTTGACGTATTATATCAACAATCAAGAATTGGTCCGGAAATGCTTATGTGTTGATTAAAAGCATTTTAAGATTTTTTTGTCCGGTTGGTTCTGTTTCATTTTGGGAAAAATATTCCTTTTCGGGAAAAACTCCCTGTTGTTAATAATGGGGTCGTTTGGTATATTTTGTATGCAACAGGTGATGCGATTTCTCCCCGAGGGGTTCGATGAGGAAATCTTTATACAGCTTTTTAATTTCCGGGTTTTCATGTGATTTCCGGATGGGGAGTCCCTCATCTTCCGCATAGATTGCCTCGGTTCGTTTTTTCCGGATCTCCTCATTGGTTGGTATGGGTTGTCCTCCGCCTCCCAGGCAGCCGCCGGGGCAGGCCATGATCTCAATGAAGTGGAAATCCGCTTTCCCTGCTTTCACGGCATCCATCACTTTTTTGGCATTTACCAGTCCGTGTGCAACAGCGCATTTTAGTTCGACCCCGTCGAGGAAAGCCCACTCTTTAAGGGGATTTTCGATTTTGATGGTGGCTTTCCGGACACCCTCCAGTCCCCTGACAGGTTTGATGTTGAGGTTTTCGAAGGGCACGTCACGGCCGGTAACCAGCTCGTAAGCGGTTCGCAAAGCTGCCTCCATGACCCCGCCGGTTGCCCCGAAAATGACTGCGGCCCCGGTGGATTCTCCCATCAGGCGGTCGTATTTGGCAGGAGCCAGTTTTTCGAAATCCAGTCCGGCCTGTTTGATAAGGATGGCCAGCTCGCGGGTCGTCAGCACATAGTCGACATCACGGTAACCGCTGTCATGCATTTCCGGGCGGTTGGCCTCATACTTTTTGGCCGTGCAGGGCATGATGGATACGGAAACGATGTTTTCCGGTTCCAGGTTGCGTGCTTTGGCATAATAGGTTTTTGCCAGGGCCCCGAACATTTGCTGGGGCGATTTGCAGGTCGACAGATTATCGAGGTATTCGGGATAAAGGTGTTCAATGTATTTGATCCATCCGGGGGAACAGGAAGTAGCCATCGGGAGTTTTACATTTTCATCTTTATCCACGAGTGCTTTTTTGAGTCTGGTAAGCAGTTCGTTTCCCTCCTCTACAATGGTAAGGTCGGCGGTAAAGTCGGTATCCAGCACCGAATCGAAACCCAATCGTTTCAGGGCGGCGACCATTTTTCCGGTGACCCTTTCACCGGGTTTGAGGCCCAGTTCCTCGCCCAGTCCGACCCGCACGGCAGGAGCCGTTTGAACCACCACGTGTTTATCGGGATCGGCGATGGCGGTCCACACCTCCTCAATGTAGTTTTTCTCGACCAGGGCCCCTGTGGGGCAATGGTTGACACATTGGCCGCAATTGGTGCAAACCACATCGTTCATTGCCTTTTCAAAGAAGGTGGATATCTTCATCTCATCCCCCTTATAGGCCACCGTCAGTGCATTCACCCCCTGTAACTCGGCGCAGGTGCGCACGCAGCGCTGGCAGCGGATGCATTTGCTGTCGTCTTTCATGATTGACGGGGAGAACATGTCGATGGAGTAGCTTTTCAGGGGGGCCAGCTCGATAAAATCCTGGGTCATGATTTTGTACTCGGAGGCGAGTTCCTGCAGTTCGCAGTTCCCATTCCGGTAACATTTGGTGCAGTCGGCATTGTGTTCTGCCAGGAGCAGTTCAATGATGTGTTTTCGTGAGTTTCTTACTTTCAGACTATTGGTCAGGATTTCCATGCCGTCCTCGCAGGGAGTGGCACAGGCCGCCGACAGCCTTTTCTGCCCGGTAACCTCCACCACGCAAACCCGGCAGTTTCCGGCCACACAAAGGTCTTTGTGGTGACAGAGCGTTGGAATTCTTACGCCGTTTTCTTCCGCTGCTTCAAGGATTGTTTTCCCTGGCTGAATGTTTACAGGAAAGCCATTGATTGAAATATTTATTTTTTTTGCCATTGTTCTTTTAAATTTTCAGTTTTTAATAGATCATCTCTTCTCTGAAATTCTCGACGATGGAAGAGAAGGAGTTTGCCACCGATTGTCCCAGTCCGCATTTGGCCGTAAACTGCATGGTTTCGGTCAGGCGGAGTAACTTTTCGAGGTAGGAGGCCGGTTTTTCGCCTCTTTTAACCGCTTTTATTCCGATCAGTAACTGCTGGCACCCGACACGGCAGGGAGTGCATTGCCCGCACGACTCCTCCCTGAAAAACTCCAGGTAATTGTCGAGCACATTAAACATGGAACGGGAGCTGTTAAAAAGCATCATTGATCCGCCTGTCGGGAGTGAAATGCCGGTCAGTTTTCCCTGGTAGCCAATGGCCGTGTCCCCGAATTTTTTGCGGGGAACCAGGAAGCCTGAAGCGCCGCCAACCTGCACGGCTTTGGTGTCGCCGTCCCCGAATTCGTAAACAAAATCCTGCAGGCTCATCCCCAGTTCCAGTTCGTAAATGCCGGGTTTCGGAGTATCGCCCGATACCGAAAACAGTTTGGTACCCCTGGAGTACTGAACACCCAGGTCGTAGAATTTTTTCGCACCGTACTTAAAAATGGTAAACGTGTGAACCAGCGTTTCCACGTTATTGATCACGGTCGGTTTATCCATGTAACCGGCTTGTGTCGGGAAGGGAGGCTTGTTACGCGGCTCCCCGCGTTTGCCTTCCATCGATTCCATCAGGGCCGTTTCCTCGCCGCAGATGTAAGCACCGCTTCCCATAAATATCTTTATTTTAAAATCGAGGTTGATCTCTTTGCAGTAATAGTGAAACTCCTCGATCGTTTTGTTCAGTTCCTCTTCCAGGTATTTATATTCCCCCCTTAAGTAAATGTACCCCTTGGTGGCTCCGGTAACATAACCGCAAACCGCCATGGCGGTTAATACTTTGTAGGGAACCCTCGAAAGGATCTCCCGGTCTTTGAATGTCCCGGGTTCCCCTTCGTCGGCATTGCAAATGACAAATTTCTGACCGGCTTTCTCCTCTGCCGTGAGTTTCCATTTCAATCCTGTAGGGAAACCGGCTCCGCCGCGCCCTTTGAGCTCTGAACTGATCAGTTCGTTGATGATATCTTCGGGCTTCTTTTGGATGGTGTTGGAAAGTACTTTTTCCCAGTCATTCTCATTTTTGAATATAAAATCGACTCGCTTTAGTTGATATGAATATGCCATGGTCTCCTTTTTTTAAATATTTTCATTCATGTACCGTGTCAGAATTTCACGGACTTTTTCCGAAGTGAGTTCGGTATAAACTTCATCGTTGATTAACATAGCAGGAGCTTTGTGACACCAGCCCAGACAGTTGGTCTGAAGCAGGGTAAACCGGTTGTCGGGGGTCGTTTCCCCGATTTTGATTTTTAACATGTCCTGAATGTCAAAAAGAACCTGGTTTTTTCCTTTCATTGCACAGGTAATGGTTTTGCATACCCGGATGATGTACTTTCCGGCCGGCCGGGTTTCCAGAAAAGAATAAAAAGTGGCTGTGCCGAAAACATCCGATGCAGGAATGTCCATTTCCCGGGCGATTTCCACCATCGAATACTCGGAAAGGTACTTTTCCTGTTGAATTAATCCCTGCATAACCGGAAGAAGGCTCTCTCTTGTCCTTCCATATTTGTCGGCAAGGTCTTTAATCAATGATTGAACGGGATCCATACGCATAATTTTAGTTATAAAATCGGTTACAATTTGTTTTGCTTTGATAAAAGGATGCACCTGTAGAGACAGGTCCCTTTTTAAAGGCCATAAAAGTAAACAGTTAAGGAATAAAATACCAGTACTTTGTTGCTTAACATGCGTGTTGTTCAACATGATTTTGCTGTATTTAAACAGACTAATTTTAAATAATTTGGTAAAGGAAACGTTTCCCAGAAGATGCAGTGGGGGAAAGCGCTCCTGCGCCGCGGCAACTTTATTCCGGGCAGTCGGCGGGTGCACCGGTTATCCAGCCTGAGTACTGTTTTTGCGGGCTTTCAAGAGGCGTGTTGCAGGCGGGCGTAAGTTCAGGGCACGATCCCGGAAATGGCTTCCCCCTGGCATTTATCGGGAAGCGGAATGCCGGTTAGATTGCAAAGGGTGGGCACCAGATCCACGGCCTGGTGGCTTTTTTTGATGGTCGCCGGAGATATCCCGGCCCCGTAAAATAACAGGGGGATGTGCGACTGATCGGTATAATTCACCTTTTTATATTTATAGGAGGGTTGCCATCCCTCTTTGAGCAGGAAGAGGAAGTCGCCGGAGCGGTTTTTGGCGTAGGATTTATAAATCAGGGAAAGGAGTCCGTTGGAGGAGCTGCCCGCTTCGAGCTGGTGGGACGGCATAGAGACCTGAACCGCTGCAAACTGATTGATGAAGTTGGACGCCTCTTCCCTCATTTCATCAGGATCGATATTATTTTGTTTGATTTGATCGTGGTCCAGGTAAACCTGCAGGTCATTGTAGTGTTCGATCCAGTTTTTCTGGCCGTAGGTGACATTCAGAAAGGAGGTCAGCAGGGCAATGGCACTCTCCGGGGAGAAGTGATCCACCGGAAGGTGGAACTCTTCCTGCAGGTATTCAACGGGGTAGGAGGCAGAGGTGTTGGCCGTCAGGAAAAAAAGCACATTTCCGGGGCCGTATTTTTTTTCGGCATAATCAATGATCTCTGCGATGTATTGATCCATATAAAGGTAAGTATCCTGCATCTCCAAAGAGGCTGGTCCGAACTGACCGTTTTCATAATCCATCGATGAGAAGGTGATGGTGAAAAAATCGGTCACATCATC
The DNA here is from genome assembly GCA_018400515.1 of Tangfeifania sp. The sequence continues at coordinate 2,960 of JAGYMR010000121.1, read as the reverse complement.
TTCTCCCACCGGTTCATTCTCGAGGAGGCGCAACGCAAAGTCTTTTATAAACAGGTTGGCATACGGGGTGGTTTTCACCGGCCTGAAATTTTCCATCCGGCGGGTATAGCGACCAATGGTATGGGGAAAGGTATTCCATTTATCAAAATAGCCTTTTTCCAGGATGTAATCGTCGGGTGTACTTTCGGTGTATTCATTCTGTGACATGAGGGTGACCCAGTTCCGGTAGCTGTACATTTCAGGATAGTTTTCAGTGTTGTATTCACGGACCCAGTCGGGAAATGTGCTGAGGTAAAAGGAGCTGGAAACCATCTTTCCCGATTCGGTATCGAACCAGTAGGCACCGTCGGCAGCATGCCCTCCAGAAAAAATGGCTGATTCACGGTTGAGGGCAGCGCTGTATATGCGGGCTTCCCCGCGGGAGAGGATTTTCAGGTTGTCGGTGATGGTATGGGAGAGCAGTTTTACAGGGGATGCATTTCCTGCTTCAGAATCAGCCCCCACCGTGATGTAATAATCATCTTCGGTACATTCGATCGGTTTTTTTTTCAGTCGGTCATACCAGGTTTTGCCTATAATTCCGTGAACGGAAGGGTGTACCCCCGTAAAAAGGGTGGCCGTCCCGCTCGCATAGCTTTGGTTATGCTGGGAAATATTTACGTTGGTACAGACGGTTCCCTGATTATAGAGTTTTTTGAATCCGCTTGGACTGAATTTATTCCAGTACCGCTGGATGTAATCGGGCCGCATATTTTCAACCATCAGTCCAATAACCACTTTGGGTTTTTCCCTGAGCTCCCCGAAGCGGAATTGCCCCTGGGCGCATAGAGCAACTGTCAGAAAAAGAGAAAGCAATAATCCGGATCTGTTTATTTGCATTGTTAATAAAATTTGTTGCCGAATGTAATTCAAATCAAAGATAATGCAAAATGGGGGGGGGTTGTTGTTCGTTGTTTGTTTTATCTTTGCACATCGCAAAAAGGAAAATGGTATGTCACTTGTTATTGAAGAAAAAGACCTTGAAAAGTTCATTATGGTGGGCGACCGTGTTCTCGTGAAGCCCAAAACACCTGCAGGCAGGACAAAAACCGGCCTTTATCTCCCCCCGACGGTTCACGAAAGCGAAAAAATTCTCAGCGGCTATATTGTAAAAGCAGGCCCCGGTTATCCCATCCCGGCCATTACAGATGAGGATGAGGCCTGGAAGCAACAACAGGAGAATGTGAAGTACGTTCCTTTACAGGCCCGTGTGGGCGATTTGGCCGTTTATCTGAACAAAAGCGGTTACGAGATCGAATTTAACAACGAAAAATACATCATTTTGCCCCACTCGGCCATCCTCATGATCATCCGGGATGAAAACCTGATGACTTAAAAGGTTAGCTGCACGCTTTACAAGCCTTGTAAATGCCTTCAAACATCTCCTTAATATCTTTTGCCGCCACGGCTGAGAAGGCGATCCGGAGGATGTTGTTAAGGCTGATGGTTCCAATGCTGTAATTTTTGATCAGCACCTGGCGTACTTCCTCCCCCTTCAGCCCCTCTGCCAGCTGAATGCACATAAAATACCCCGAATTGAACGGAAGTGCCTGAAAATATTTTTGGTATTTCTTTGTTTGCAGTGCCTCTTTTACCGCTTCGTAACGGCTGAGCATGGTTTGGTACTTTGCCTGCTTTTGAAGCGAATAATCATTACTGTTGAAGGCGTTATAAAGCAACGACTGGGAAATATTGGGTGCATTGGATATATTCCCCCGGATGGCTCCGGCAGTTTTTGATTCCAGGGCATTGTACAATTCAGCATCGCCTCCTTTAATGGCGTAGGTGACAAATCCTGTCCGAAAGCCCCAGACATAATCCTCCTTGGTGGCTCCGTCCACTTTAATTGCAAGCACATTTTCATGCAGATTGCTCAGGGGGGCAAAAATGCTTTCTTTGGCGATGCCTTTTTCGTATACCAATCCAAAGTAGGCATCATCAATAATGGCGGCAATTTTGTTGCCCTTTTCAGCGGATTCGTTCAAAATGGTAACGATGGACTCCGTTTCCGCCTGGGTGGGGGTGTAGCCGGATGGATTGTTCGGGAAGTTCAGAATGATCAGTTTTTTCCCGGGTTTCCCTTCGTTCAGCGTCTTCTCCAGCGCCTCCAGGTCCACCCCGCCGTTTTTAAACAGGTTGAATTTTTTGAAGCGGGCGCCGTAGGCATTGACCAGGGTAAGGTTGTAATTTCCCCAAAACAGGCTCGGAACGATCACTTCATCGCCGGGATCAACAAAAAGATAACCGGCCATGCTGATGCCATGCGTCAGGGCATTGGTTACCACAGGCAGACTTATTTCCTGTTTTTGCAATGAGGGATTTTTACTGTAGATCATGCTCTTCCATTTCGCCCGGATGTCCGGACGTCCAAAACTTGGAGCATAAGGAAACACCAGCGAAGGATCCAGGTCGACCTTTGAGGCCAGGGCCTCCAGCCGCATGGGCGATCCGTCATCCTCAATGGCAGCTCCGATGGTCGCATTTATTTTTGTGCCTTTTGCCTCTGCTGTCTGCCCTAAAATGCCTTTCTTAGGGAAGAAGATGTTTTTTCCCCGTTCCGAAAGTAAATCGAAAATCGTTGTGCTTTTTTTTCTGATGATGTCATTGAGTTCTTCAGCCTGTGGATTCATAGTTGCAACTTTTTATTTTTTTCGAATAAATGGTTTCCGGAATTTTCTTATTTGTTCAAAGCGTTATAATCGGTACCTGACCGGAGAATATCCTGCAGGACCCGACAGTCGCTTTTCCCCTTTTTTTCCATTCCCTTTTCGGGAATCAAACAAAGCTGCAATATAAAAAAGAAGTGAATACAACAAGATATTTGTTAAAAAAATGCGCGTTTTTTTTAAAAATTGCTAACATGAAAAGGAAAAACGAGAAACCTCCGGTTTTTTTGCTGTTTTTGCAGAAAACCGGTTTTT